>JAJFTT010000001.1 GCA_021372785.1 Negativicutes bacterium
GATCAAGGTCATTCAGAAAGAATTGGGCGAAGCGGAAGAAAAACAGGCGGAAAAAGAGCGGATGACGGCAATGCTGGAAGCGATTCAAGGCATCTCTGCCGACAATAAAGAGAAGCTGAGCAAAGAGATTAATCGCCTGGAGAAGATGCCGGCGAGTACACCGGAAGCGGCCGTGCTGCGTCAGTATCTGGATACGGTCTTTCAGCTGCCCTGGGATACCATGACGGAAGATGTGCTGGATATCAAAGCGGCCGAGACGATTCTGAATCAGGATCATTACGCTTTGGAAAAACCCAAAGAGCGGATTCTGGAATATTTAGCGGTCCGTCAGCTGAGCCACAGCCTGAAAGGGCCGATCCTTTGTCTGGTCGGACCGCCGGGAACCGGTAAAACATCACTGGCAAAGTCCGTTGCCAGAGCGCTGAACCGCAAGTTCGTCCGCCTTTCTTTGGGCGGGGTGCGGGATGAGGCCGAAATCCGCGGACACCGCCGCACGTACGTTGCTTCCATGCCGGGACGCATCATTCAGGGCATCCGTCAGGTGGGGGTCCGTAATCCGGTTTTTCTGTTGGATGAGGTTGATAAAACAAGCAGCGATTTTCGGGGGGATCCGGCGTCCGCTTTGCTGGAGGTGCTGGATGGGGAACAGAACAATACCTTTTCCGATCACTATTTGGAAATCCCCTTTGATTTGTCGCAGGTGCTCTTTATTACAACCGCCAATAATGCCAGAGAAATTCCGCGTCCGCTGCTGGACCGCATGGAATTGATCGAACTGTCCGGCTATACGGAGGAAGAGAAATTCGAAATTGCCAAACGCCATTTGATCCCTAAGCAACTGCAGGAGAACGGCTTGCGGGAAGATCAGTTGCAGTTTGCCGATAAAACGCTGGCGCGGATCATCTCCGCTTATACCAGAGAAGCCGGTGTGCGGCAACTGGAACGGCAGATCGGTAAAATCTGCCGCAAACGGGCCCGTCAGATTCTGAGCGGCGAGGACGGCAAGCTGAATCTGACCGCCAATAAATTGGAGAAATTTCTGGGACCGGCAATCTACAGTCATACCGTCGCCGAGAAACAGGATCAGATCGGCGTTGCCACCGGCATGGTTTGGACGGAGCTGGGCGGTGAAATCCTGCCGATTGAAGTCAGTATTTTGGCAGGCAAGGGTGATTTGATTCTGACCGGCAAGCTGGGCGAAGTCATGCGGGAATCCGCGCGGATTGCCTTGAGTTACGTGCGTTCCAAAGGCGAAGCTTATGGGCTGCCGCCGGAATTTTATCAAGAAAAAGAGATTCATATTCATGCACCGGAAGGATCCGTCCCCAAGGAAGGACCTTCGGCCGGTGTCACGCTGGTTACGGCTCTGGTTTCTGCTTTTACCAAAATTCCCGTGCGGCGCGATGTTGCTATGACCGGTGAAATCACGCTGCGCGGTAACATTCTGCCGATCGGCGGTTTAAAAGAAAAGCTGCTGGCCGCTTATCGAGCCGGCATCTACGAAGCGGTCATTCCTGAGGAAAACCGCAAGGACATGGAAGAATTACCGGAATCGATTCAACGGAAAATGACAATTCATTATGCGGAAAACTATGAACAGGCGCTTGGCTATTTGCTTCCCGAATTGGAAAGAAGAATCAAACAGATGAAACGGGAAAAGAAAGAGGAATAAATGAAAATCAGGCAAATTGAACTCGTCATGTCTGCCGGTTTTGTTTCTCAATGTCCGCCGGATGCGCTGCCGGATATTGCTTTTGCCGGCCGCTCCAATGTGGGGAAATCCTCCCTGCTCAATGCGATGTTTTCGCGCCGCAACCTGGCGCGGACTTCCTCAACACCGGGCAAGACGCAGACCCTGAATTTCTATCGCATCAACGATTGTTTCCATATGGTGGATTTGCCCGGCTATGGGTATGCAGCTTTGGGCAAAGGCAAGCAGCAGACGATCAGCCAGTTGCTGCAGGATTATTTATTGAAGAGACAGCAACTGCAGCTGGTGGTGCAGTTGGTGGACAGCCGGCATGAACCGTCCGAACTGGACCGGGAAATGACGGCTTTCCTGCAGCGCTGCTCGCTGCCGTTTATTGTGGTTGGCACCAAGCGTGATAAGCTGACACGCAGCCAATGGCAAACTCAGGCTGCCATGCTGAAACGGTCCTTGTTGCTGCCGGAGCCTCCGCTGTTGTTTACCACCGAAGAAGAACAGAGCCGGGAGGCGCTCTGGGCTGTCTTGGAAAAACTGGTGCCGCAGATTGCGCAGCAGGAAGAGACGGTCTAGGGTGTTCCGCCGCGGTTTTTGGATCTAAAAAAGAGAACGGACTGTCTGCGGCGGATAATCAGAACAAGGCGGGACGGCCCGTTTTCCCTTACGAGCGCTGCGAATATTCGACTGAATTCAAGACACCGGAGCAGGAAGAGGAAGGGAGCCGATTGCATGGACATCACAGTACAGGCGAATGCCTTGAAACTCATAGGCCAGCTTTTAGACCGCCGGAGCAGCACACAGCCAATCATTCCTTATCTGCCTCAGAAAGCGGTCTTTCCCAATCATGCGCAGCGGCAGCCTTTTCCCTCGGCAACGCCCGAGTCGCAGGGTATTCCTTCCGCTTATCTGGCCCGTTTCATCGAAGAACTGCAGGCGGATACCAGTCTGGATCTGCATACGCTGATGATTCTGAAAAATGGTTTTGTCATTGCCGAAACAAGCTTTGGCGCCTATGATCTGCACACCTGGACACAAGTTCATTCTTTTTCTAAATCGATCACCGGTTTGGCGATCGGCATGCTGATTGACGACGGGCTGCTGCAGCCGGACGATCATCTCGTCGATCTCTTTGCCAAACACAACAATATCCTTTCCCGGCTGACGCAAAAGAATATCACGCTGGCTCACTTACTGACCATGAGCAGCGGGGTGGTTTTTAACGAAATCGGCGCCTTGACCGAGACGGATTGGCTGAAAGCGTTTCTGGAATCGGGGGTGCGTTTTGAAGCGGGCAGCGCGTTTGCTTATAACAGCATGAACTCCTATCTGCTGTCGGCGCTCGTCAGGGAGATCAGCGGACAGGGCTTAATGGAATTTTTGCAGCCGCGCTTGTTCCAGCCTTTGGCGATTGAGAATGTGTATTGGGAAGTTTGCCCCAAGGGCATCGAAAAAGGCGGCTGGGGTTTGTATCTGGCGCCTGAAGACATGGCCAAAATCGGTCAGCTCTATCTGCAGCAAGGCAACTGGCAAGGCCAACAGCTTGTTTCAAAGCAATGGATTCAAGAGGCAATTTCCACAAAAATTAACGTGCCTGCCACGATCGGAGAGTATAACTATGGCTATCAGACCTGGGTGAGCCGACAGGAACATGCTTTCTTGCTGAACGGCATGTTCGGGCAAAATGTCATCGGCTTCCCGGAAAGTCAAATTTTGATCGTGACAACCGGCGGTGTCGGTGAGTTGTTCCAATCAAGCGGTTTCTTTCGGCTGTTGCACCGCTATTTTAAGCCGGCCTATCATCCGGGCCATTTTCTGCCGGAGAATACGGAAGCTTACTTGCGTTTGCAGCGGCTGCGGCATTTGCCGGGGCATGGCTGGAACAAGACGGAAACAGGGGCAGCCCTGCCCTTGTTCCATTCACGGGAACCCGGCTTGCCGCAGGCTTGCCTGACGCTCGACCGGCGTGTCTATGCTTTTACTTCGGCAGAGGCCGACAGCGTCGGCCTTTTTCCGTTGATCGCGCAGATTATGCAAAACAATTATACCAAAGGCATCCGTCGTTTGAAATTCCAGATCAGCGACCATCTGTTTTTGCTGATCGTGCAGGAAGAGGATGAAAGCTATACGCTGCCGATTGGTTTCCAAACGGATCGCTTTACTGCGCTGTCGTTGCACGGAGAGTCTTATCTGATCGGCTGCCGGGGGCAATTCGCTCTGGATGAGGATGAACATTTGGTGCTGAAGCTGCGTTGTTCGTTTCTGGAACTCTCCGTGGCCCGTCTCATCAAATTTTACTTCGACGGCAATCAGCTGCGGGTGAATTTCAGCGAATCACCCGGCAAAGAGGTTATTTTCGAAGCTCTTTCTTCGCTGGTGGAGGAGGCTTCCAAAAAGAAATTACTGGAGGCTGTCATTGCGCGCGTCGATGCGGACTACCTGGTTTACCGCATCGAGCGTTCTTTTAACCCAGTCCTGACAGCGAAGGTTGTGGAGGAGAGTACTTAACTAAGCGAACTGAACAGCAGGAAGGGGATGCAGCCAACCGCCACACCCCCTTCCTGCTTTTATACGACGACGATATTGACCAGTCTGTTTTTGACAACGATGATTTTGATGATTTTTTTGCCGGTTAAATACGATTCCAGCCCCGGCGAAGCCAAAGCCATGGTCTTAATATTTTCTTCCGATTCTTCCCGATCCACTTCGATTTTGTCGCGGACCTTGCCGTTAATTTGCAGCGCCAGTTCGACGTTGTCCGCTAACAGCATCGTTTCATCACAAATCGGCCAGGCTTGATTGTGGATCGAATAAGGTCTGCCGAGCTGCTGCCAAAGCTCTTCCGTTAAGTGTGGCGCCAGGGGAGCCAGCAAGCGCAGCAAATCCGCGGTTGCTTCTTCCAATAAGACCCGATCTTTGCTGATGTTTTCCGTATCATATTGGTTCAGCGCATTGAGAAATTCCATGATCTTGGCAATGGAGGTATTGAACTGCGAGACTTCCATGTCTTTCGTGCAGTATTGGATCGCCTGGTGACGATAGAACTGCAGTCGTTTGCCGGCTTTGGCATTGGCGATTCCGCCGGATCCGCTCCGGCGTATTTCCAGCAGACGGTCGATCCAACGCTCCACCCGGTCAATAAAGCGCGACATTGCCTTGATACCGCTGTCATCCCAGGGGCCGCCTTCGGTATAATTATAGGTAAAGCCAAGGAAGAGGCGCAGAATATCCGAACCGTAGTTTTCCAGATAACTGTCGGGGGAGATTACGTTGCCGTGGGATTTCGACATCCGGTTGCCGTCGGGTCCCAGGATAATTCCTTGATGGATGAGGGAACGGAATGGTTCATCGAAGTTGAGATAACCACAGTCACGCAGCGCTTTGACAAAGAAACGGGCATAAATCAGGTGCATGCAGGCATGTTCCGGTCCGCCAACATATTTATCGACCGGCAGCATACGATTGATCCAGTCGACATCCCAGGCCTGCTCGCTGTTTTTGTTGTCGGGATAGCGCAGGAAATACCAGGAAGAGTCGACAAAAGTGTCCATAGTATCGGGATCGCGTTCCGCCGGTCCGCCGCAGATGGGACAGACGGTATGCATAAAAGATTCGTTCTTGGCCAAAGGGGATTTCCCGTCCGGTTTGAATTCCACATCATACGGCAGTTTGACCGGCAGGTCTTTGAGCGGCACCGGCACTTCGCCGCATTTGGGACAATAGATGACGGGGATCGGCGCGCCCCAGTAGCGCTGACGGGAAATCAGCCAATCCCGCAGGCGATAGGTTACCGCAGCCTCCCCTTTCTGCGCCGCCGCCAGATCGCTGACAATTGTTTTTAAGGCTTGCTCGGAAGTCAGTCCGTCATACGGACCGGAATTGACCAGGACGCCATATTCCGTGAAGGGAAGCGACGCCGGAGCTGCACTCCCGGCGGCTTGAATGACAGGCGGAATGGGCAGCCTGTATTTGACGGCAAATTCATAATCGCGCGTATCGTGGGCGGGAACGGCCATGACGCAACCGGTCCCATAAGTGGCGAGCACATAATCGGCGATCCAGATGGGAATCTGCGCACCGGTCAGCGGGTGGATGGCATAAGCGCCGGTAAAAGTGCCTGTTTTTTCTTTGACGGTGGAGAGACGTTCGATTTCGGTTTGCTTTTTGGTTTCTTCCTGGTAGGCAGCAACCGCTGCCAGTCGGTCTGGACTGGTGATTTGAGCGACCAGCGGCTGCTCCGGCGCCAAGACAATATAGGAGGCGCCGAAAAGCGTATCCGCGCGGGTAGTGAAGACACGGATCTTCAGATCCGGCTGCGCAGCCACGGCAAAATCGATGTGGCTGCCTTCGGAACGCCCGATCCAATTACGCTGTTTGATTTTGGTGCTCTCCGGCCAGTTCAGCGCATCCAGGCCATTCAATAGTTCCTCGGCGTAAGCGGTGATCTTGAAGAACCATTGAGTCAGGTTTTTTTTGGTCACGGGTGTTTCGCAGCGTTCACATTTGCCATCTACGACCTGTTCATTGGCCAGCACGGTCTGACAGCCGGGGCACCAATTAACCGGCGCCATTTTACGATAAGCCAACCCTTTCTCATAGAATTTCAGAAAGATCCACTGGGTCCATTTGTAATAGTCCGGATCGCAGGTCATCAGTTCATAATCCCAATCAAACGTGGCGCCCATTTCTTTCAGCTGTTTTTCCATGGAAGCAATGTTGGCCAGAGTAGAATCCATGGGATGGATGCCGGACTTGATCGCAAAATTCTCCGCCGGCAATCCGAACGCGTCAAAACCCATGGGATGGAACACTTCATAACCCTGCATTCTCTTCATGCGGGACCAGCTGTCGGTCATGCCATAATTATACCAATGACCGACGTGCAATTTGTAGCCGGAAGGATAAGAGAACATTTCCAAACAATAGAGTTTTTTATCTACTTTCTCCGGGTGAAATTTGTAGAGCTGGGTTTCCTGCCAACGCTTCTGCCATTTCAGGTCAGTCTGACGATTGTAACGACTCATTTGCTTCACTCCTTTTCTACTGAATTTTCCTTTCCCGCGGCTGATGCAAAAACAAAAAACAAAACTTGTTTTGTCCTTTGTCTCGCGGCAGGCCGGGCCCTGCTTTTCTTGCTACCGAAAATAAAAAAACTCCGTTGTCTCAAAATAAGAGACGACGGAGCCGCGGTACCACTCTTGTTGAAATCATGCTTTGGGCATAATTTCCACTTACAGCAGATAACGTATGCTGACGGACGGAGCCAATCCGTCTGCCTTCCAAAGCGAGTTCCCTGCTTTTTGTTGCTGTCTCGCAGCGCCCGACAGCTCTCTGAAAACAAAACCGGCAGCTACTGCTCTCTGATCATCGGCATGTTGATATTAAGTGAATTATAGAACGAAATCCGGCTTGTGTCAAATACTTTTCGCTAAGAATCACTGTTTTTTCCAGGTTTCCTGTAAAAATGCTTTACGTTCCTCTACCGCTTTGTCAGCATGATATTTTTCGGTTTCACGGCGCGCATAATCCTGATGGTAATCTTCCGCCGGATAAAAAGTTTCAGCCGGTAAAATACGGGTCACGATCGGTTTCTGAAACTTACCGGAAGCAGCCAAGTCCGCTTTGGATTGTTCCGCCGCCAAACGCTGGCTTTCATCATGATAGAAAATAGCGGTGCGATACGAGCTGCCCCGGTCGCTGAATTGACCGCCCTCATCGGTGGGATCAATTTGCTGCCAATAGATGGCTAACAATTCGGGGTAAGAAATGACCCGCTCGTCATAGGTCAGGCGGATCGCTTCCAGATGCCCGCTCTTTTGCGCCCGAACTTCCTGATAGGTTGGATTGGCTAAAAACCCGCCGGTATAACCGGAAATTACCTGTAAAACGCCTTCGTAACAGTCAAAAGGCAAAACCATACACCAGAAACAACCGCCGGCAAAGGTTGCTGTTTTTATCTGTTCGTTCATTGTTCACTCCCCTTTTGAGCCTGATCGGCATCAAGGTAAATTCAGTTGCTCCGAATTGGAAGCGTTTCTCTTGGAAGAAGGCTGCAGAGCTGCCTTCATAACCAGGTGCTGCGCCAGGAGACTGCGCTTCCCGGCTACTGCGTATTGACTAAAAAACAGATGCCGCCGGCACCGCAGTACCTGCACCGACCGGCATGCGGGCGGCAGCGGATCTTCGTTCTTCTCCACTAAAACACCGCTTTGCCAGATAGGCAAACGTAGGGTTAGTGATCGTCGTTATCCGGCAAAGATAAATATCGGTTTTCGCTGCTCCCGTAGCCCTAAAAAATTCGCTCCTGATAAAGGAACACCCGGCAGATTCTTTTCTATTCTCCTGCCGGATGTTTTATTTCAAAGTGCTCTGAATCCTACAGCAATTTCTGCAGTTCGAGTTCGTGTTTGATTAAAATGCCGTCCTGTCCAACCAGAGGTATTTCCGGTTTCAGCTTCCGTAAAGGCTCGATCGTATTCAGATATAAATTAGAGAACTCAAAACCGCGTTTTTGATAAAAGCGCAATGCTTCAACATTATCATTCGTGGTGATCAGCCAAATACGTTTGCAGCCGGCTTCTCTGGCGGCATCTTCCATACTGCGCAGCAGCGAAGAGCCCAAGCCTACTTTATTGAGCAGCGAATTGATGGTAACCAATTCGCACTCTTCCCCGCGAATATCGTAGGTAATCAGGCCGACGATGAAACCATCCTGGTAGACAATAAATCCGGGCAGTGTGTCAGTTTGCAGTACTCCTTTGGAATGCACATTTTTACTGGCACCCCAATGTTCCTGAAGAAATTCAGACATCTTCGGACGGTCTGTATCGGAAATGCGACGAATTACATATTGGCTCAACACTATCCACTCCTTTACAATCTGAGATCGCTCTTTGGTAAGGCAGCAAGCCCTGGATTCCCATAACCATTGTTCCAATTATTCGCCTTAGCCGAAGCAAAAACCTTTGACATAATTCGTAAATTAACGTGTCGTTTTTCAGACGGAGCAAGACGATCGGTTTTAGTGCACTCTTGGCGCAGCTCTGCCTTTTTGGGGCCGTAAGGCTGTCCAAAACAACAGAAAGAAGCTGGATTATATTCTTGCACAGCAAGCGGCTTTGAAGGTATAATGGAACACATTGGCACGGTAGCTCAGTTGGTAGAGCAGCGGACTGAAAATCCGCGTGTCGCCAGTCCGATTCTGGCCTGTGCCACCAGTTTATGGCGGAGTAGCTCAGCTGGCAGAGCAAGCGGTTCATACCCGCTGTGTCGTTGGTTCGATTCCGACTTCCGCCACCAGAACAAGGTCCCGATTTTGAATCAATCAAAATCGGGACCTTGTCGTCAGGAAAAGATTCGCACGCTGACCCGCAGCCGGCCTTTCCGGGTTTCCTGCTCGATTCCATCGTAGAGAAAGCGGCCAAAGCTCCGTACCGAAACGATGCTGCCTGCCGCCGGTGTCGCACTGGTATTTTCGCAGACACGGCTGTTGACAGAGACCATCCCTTTGGCAAAAAGTTGCTGACTCTCGCTGCGGGAGAGGTGGTAGACCGCAGCAACCATGGCATCCAGACGTTCGGAGGCGATGACAATTTGACTGGGATCGGGGATTTGATTGATAAAATCAGGCGCCGCAGTCAGTGAACAGCGAACCGTAGTGTGTTTTACTTGTTTTAATTCTGCGATGATGTAATCTGCAATCGAGGCAAGGCAGAAGAGATAGCCACAGTTTTCATGAATGATGATATCTCCTAAGACTTCTCGTTTTAAACCCAGGGCCAGAACAGAGCCGAGGAAATCCCGGTGACTGAGTTGATCCGCAAATTTCTGTGAACAAGGGGCAATGCAGATACAGGCAACCGGTGCAATCGAAGGCGCGTCTTCCGGTGCAAACATGCCAAAACAGGCAACTTTTCGTTCGGCGGCAGCATAACCACCCATTAAGGTAAAGGCAGCCGAATTTTGATCAAACGCGGTCCGAAGCAGCACTTCTTGCTCGGCGCGGTTTAAAAAATCGGTATAGAGGCCGGTGTCACGCCGAAAGGCGCGGTGAGCCAGCTCCGTAAATCTTTTCATCAAGAGAGTATCGTCTTCTGTCATATCTGCGGCTCCTTCCTGGATTCATTTGCTGCTTTTATCGAGCAGGCCATCAGTGAAAAGCGATATGCAGAATCATCATGATGGCAAAGCCCATCAGGGCACCCGGCGGGCCAGGGTTGCTGTGCGCCTTGTGTGCTTCCGGGACAAGTTCATCAATGACAACATAGAGCATGGAACCGGCAGCAAAAGCGAGCAGGTAGGTCATGATACCGCCATGCAGACGGATAAAACAGCGCCGATGAGGGCGGAGATCAGCTCGACCAGGCCGGCTGCGGCTGCGAAGCTGAACGCTCTGCGCTTGGAGAAACCTTAGCTTTGCAAAGGCAGCGAGACCGTTGCTCCTTCGGTTATGTTTTGCAGCGCAGATCGGGTATCCATTGAGCAGGTTGAACGAGCGAGACCCTCTGCCTGGACTATTATTCTCTTTGAGCCGGATTTTTCCTTTGCCGATAAAGCGGCAATCCGGTTATTTAACAAAATTGGCAGCCTGCCAAAGCCAAGCGGGTTTGGATGGCATTTGTACACAAGCGTGCCGCCGGCCGCGAAAGAGGTTTTACTCCGCAGCGAGCCGAATTAAGAAAGGCTTGCTTTTGCGGGAAGCGGGCACTCGATTTCAGGCGGTGAATTGAAAAAAGGAAGAACCTCATCCTGCTCAAGGGTACGCTGGGCGCCGGCAAAACGACGACCGGCAGAGCGCTGCAGCAATTGCTGCCGGGTTGTGTTTTTTTGGATGGCGACCGGTGCTGGGATATGCGGCCTTTTGTGGTCGATGCAAAAACAAAAAAGATGGTTGAACAGAATATTGATTATCGGCTGAATATTTTCCTGCACGGCTCTGTCTGCCAGAATGTGTTTTTTTGTTGGGCCATGCACGAACAGGCAATTTTGGATTCTCTGCCGGCAGCATTGAATCCGGCTGATCAGCGGGTTTATCGAGTAAAGCCGTAAAACCCCTTGCTTTAGCTATAGGGAGTGTCAACAATTTTCTTTGGTTTGTTCGGAACAAGCCCTGAGCAAACGGCTGGAATTGGATGTCGCAGCCGGCCTGCGGGCGGCGGAAGGAACCGC
Source organism: Negativicutes bacterium (assembly GCA_021372785.1). Lineage (NCBI taxonomy): Bacteria > Bacillati > Bacillota > Negativicutes > Negativicutes bacterium. The sequence continues at coordinate 10,871 of JAJFTT010000001.1, forward strand.
CGGAAGTATTCCCCGGCTGCAGAATGATCAGCGCATGGCAACGCTGAAGATGGAGACAAGCGAGATCTCTGCTACTCAGGCAGCAGAAAAAATACTTTCCTAAAAAATACTTTCCTGCTTTCATGCCGGTTCGAGCGAAAAAGGTTCGGTCTGGCAGGTCATGCGGGTTGATTTCTTTTGAGAGGGAGTGATGCAATTGGCCGTTGAACTGAGTCTAGTTAATTCTGCCCTGTTACAAAAACAAGCAGTCAATGAAATTTTGGGATTGAACCAGGTCACCCGTCAGTATGGCTTGACTTTGAGCCAAAGCCAGGCGGTTGAATTGGTAGAAACCCGTGCCCTGGCGCTGCGGCAAACCGGACGGATTGAAATCGGCGGCGGTGTCATCGATAAAATGATCAGCGCCTTTGCCGATTCTCCCTTCCTGACCAGCTATAATTATGCGGAAACGCTCAATGATTTTATCGAGTTGTTTTATTATTTTAAAAACGAAACACTGGAACAGGTCAGTGACGATGATTTAATCCGTTACATGAGCAAAGCATTTAACGGTGTCTGCCAGGGTTCACTTGAATTATTGGCCGGACGGGAATTGGTCAGAATGGCACACAATATCCGGTTCGGTCTGGCTGTGGATTACGAGGAAAAAGAGCAGGCGGAAGAGGAGGAACAGAATGGAGTACGCTGAACGGCAGGATGACAGGATACCGGCAAATCCAAAGACCGCATTCTATCTGCAAAATCTGTTAAACGAAGCCAGTCGCAGGCAAATTCTCAGCGATGCGGAAATAGAAAAAGTGCAAATGGCTTTGCTCAATCTGCTCGCCGCTAAAATCACGAGCTACACGAGGGACCGCAGCAGTTCGGTTCGCCTGGAGACCGCCGAAACTCTGATGCAGTCGAACCTTTATACGATCGGGTTGTATCTGAAATCGTTGCCCGGTCCGATGCAAGCGATGCAGGCGCTGCGGCAAACTGAGGTAACAGAACTCTATCGTCTGGGCAGGAAGCGCCTGAATGCAAAAATCAGCGTGACGAATCATTTCTATCAGATGCTCAAACAAAACAAAATAGAAACAAAACTGGCGATCTATCAGGCTGCTGTGCTGGAGGAAATCCCACAAGCTCTCAGACTCTATCAGCCGGATTACATGGCCCATGAAATTCCTGCCGCCCCGGATTACCCCTTGGCGCACTCGCCTCTCCATTTGGCAGGAATTGAGTATTTGCAGGATTATGTGCAGTCGCTTTATTATGAAAATGCGTTTTGCGCTTGCTTTTCTGCTGCCGATCTGCAGGCTTTGTGTTTGGCGAATGATCCAACCTATGAAGATACTGTATTTAATCTCTTTCAACTCGTTTATCTCACCGCGATTGGCTGTGAACTGTCTCATCTGAATTTCAGGCAGCTGAGAATAAAGAAAGTTGAGCTGGAAAGCTTAGCCGCTTTCTTGCTGCAGCAAACTGAGGAGCAAATCATCTTGCTCGGCAACGATGCCAGTCAGCAAGTGATCCGACAGTTGAATCTGGGGGACCGCGCACTGATCCAATATCTGGAGGATCAACTGCCGGCTCTGCTCAAAGAGATTCGCTTGGCTGCGAAAGGCGGCGCTCTTGAACAGCTCTTCCGCACAGCCGAAGAGCCTACGAAAACAGAGCGGCAGGTCTTCTCTTTTGGTGATAAAATGGAGGATGCCGCATACAGGGCTGTGTTGGAAGAACTGCATTCCTGCCGCTATTTATCGGATAAATTGGCCATCATTCGGGAAAAATTCCGATCCTTAAGCGATCTGGATGATTTCATACTGGATGGTAATCTGACGGAGCGTGAAACGCTTGCGGTGTTACAGACGCTGGAACCAATAGAAATTGCCGCTCTGGTCAAGCGGCACTGTGGCTCGGCCGATCCGGAGGCGGAAACGGTCAGTGAAGCTGAGGATCCGTTCAGAACAGTTTTGCGTCAATTTATCGCGCAGCAATCTGCGGCAGATCGTCAACAGCTGACAAAAATGGTGAATTCCTTACAAATCGAGTCTTGAATTTCCCACGAACGGTTTTTTTACATTTCATTACACGGGCAGGGTTCACGGGAAGTTATTCTTGTTTAAATCAGGGAATCAGGGTATAATAACGTAACATCAGGTTCGGCAGCGATCGCAAAATCGTGCTGCCGGCGATGGATGAAGTGCTGTCTTTGGCATGTTTCGAGCTAGGATTCACGAAAGGCTGTGAATTGATTGTATAATACCTACGATGAAATGTTGAAATTGCTGATTCAGTATGACAAAAAACTGATTACCAAAGAAGAATTCGAACAGAAGAAAATCGATTTACTGTTGGAAGAAAAGCAGCTGATTCGCAATGAAGATCTGGCAGCACTGCCGGTTTTCCATCCAAACAGCCAAAAAGAAGAAAAAAAGGCGCAGGCCGCCTTAAAAGTAAAACGTTTGGCCGTTTTGCTGATCTCGATGGTGGTTCTGGGCTGTATTACCGGTTTGCTGTTTATGAATTGGCAAGAGCATCAAAGCAATCCGCCGCTGACGGAAGAACCGCAGGTGAATCCAAACGGTTTGCCGGGCTTCTCTCTGGCGTGGACCGATTATTTACACCTGACTCCGGCCGAATTAACAGGCAAACTGGGCGAGCCGCAGGAAATTTTGGCTGAAGTCAGTAAGCAGGGAGCGGAATCCTATCCGTTGCAAATTTATGTCTATCCGGCAACGGCTGCCCGTCAGGCGAAATTGAAATTCTTTTTTTGGCAGGATCAGTTGGTCCGGCTGCAGGCGATTGCTCCGGAACAATGGGCTTACACGACGGATCAGGCCATTGCGCAGGATTTCGGGATTGTACTTTCAGCAACGGCGCAGCTGATTTCGAAGGCGGATGGAGCTCATATCTACCATCGGGTCAGTGATACGGTCGAAGAAATGGCTATTTATAATATCACGGATGCCGGCGGTTACAACAGTGTCGCTCTGACTTTTCAACAGCGTATTTTTGGCGGTCTGGCTGTGACGAATCCGGACTTTTACTGGGCAGGCGCGCAAAACATGGTAAAAGCGGCATTAGCTAGACCGGAAACGGCTGTTTTCAGCACGGACCCACAGGATCACCGCATTTTGGAATATCAGGGTAAAATTTGGATCACCTCTACCGTAACTTATACGAATTCGGCAGGTGAGAAGATTACCAGTGAATTTGTTGCCCGCTTTCTGCCCGGGGATGCGGAAAATCCCAATTATCTGGCGATTGACGGCGATGTTTTATACGAATGGTCGTAAGGAGAGAAGACTATGGGAGCCAAAGTAATTGAATTTGCAATTGTGAAATTCAACGCCGCCCGTGTGATCGGTAAAAGCGTGGTGCAAAGTTTAGGGGCGGCGGAAGAGGATCTGACGATTCCGAATTTGTGGGATGCTTTGCTTTCCAGCGGTAAAATGGGGATCTTATTGGATCTGGACGGTTTGGTGAACGAATGGGACCGCGTTGGCTGGGGCGGGGATGTGGATCCGCAGGGCGGTATTTATACTTATCTGGCGGGAGTCCTGACCGTGGCGGCTACGCCGGTACCCAAAGGATTTGAATACAGGGATATTCCCGAAGGAATTATGGCTTATGCCCAATTGGAAGAAACCAGGAAAGACGGCATCAGCGTTACTTCCTGCGCTTCGGAATTGGTCGCCCGTGAAGCAGCACGCTATGGCTATGTTTATGACGGCTCCCGCGGCAGTTTTGAATTGGAATATTACGCCCGCGCGCGGTATGAAGGGCGCCTGAAGCAGGGGAAGCCGGTCATCCTGGATTATTTCTCCCCGTGTAAAAAAAAAGCTGAGCGTGCCTGACTATAGCCGTGATGCCATCTGTCAAACGACAGGATACCCGCTGCGGTATGAGCGGAGCAGGTATCCTTTCCGTATCGCCGCCGGGCAATCCGCAGGCGCAGACCGGCAGAAAAAGGAAAAGATTTTAGCGAAGAAGCGGGCAGGAAACACGGCATTTTTTTTTGGGGTGAACGGTTTCTTTCTCCGTCGTTCTATGATACAATTCAACCATTCGGTCCGCTGGAATCGAAGAGTTGATTGAATTAGTGAGGCTCAAAACATGATTGGTTTCGGTACAATGGTCAATGCGGCGGCAGTTATCGTCGGAGGAGTATTGGGTTTATTTTTGAAAGGAGGTCTCAGGCAGCGTTTCCAGGATATCCTGATGCAGGCTCTGGGATTGGCGACAGTTTTTATTGGTGTTTCCGGCGCCTTGAAAGGGATGCTGGTGCTTGAGAATGGGATCATTACTACAACCGGAACGATGATGATGGTCCTGTCGCTGGTTCTGGGTGCCCTGCTTGGAGAATGGATTGATCTTGACAGTGCGACGGAACGCTTTGCCGGCTGGTTAAAGCGCAGGACAAAAGCAGAAAATGATTCTTACTTTATTGATGGTTTTGTCGCCACCTCTTTGACGATCTGTGTGGGAGCCATGGCGATTGTTGGTTCCCTGGAGGATGGTTTGACCGGGAACGCCTCGATGCTTTATACGAAAGCGATTCTGGATGGCATTATCACCCTGATTTTTGCCTCTGCCTATGGCAAAGGTGCAATCTTTGCCGTGCTGCCGCTGGTTGCGCTGCAGGGCAGTATTACTGCCTTTGCGCAGCTGCTGCAGCCGATCTTAACGGAGCAAACGATTGCAAATTTTTCCTTTGTTGGTTCCATGCTGATCTTTTGTGTCGGCTGCAATTTGTTGTTTAAAACCAGGATCAAAGTAGCGAATTTATTGCCGGCTTTATTGATGGTTATAGTCTGCGGGTTTTTCCCATTGTAAACAGGTCACTGCGGCAGGATAAGGAGTAAAGGTTGGATGAAAAACTGGATGAAGTACAGTCGTTCGATCGGTTTAATGCTGATTGCCTTATACTTTTTTAGTAAAAATTATATCACATATCCTGATTCGGTTGCTATTGCGATCTGTATCAGCGGAGTCATCCTGCTCTTCGTCGGTTTCGTATTTGATAAGAATGTAAAAAACGGCAAAAAACCGCCGCAGTCATAAGGGAATCAATCGGAAAGCCCGCAGAAGAACGGGCGGAACCCAGGCTCCGGGCAGCAATTCCTGGTTAATCTGGTAGATAGGGAGTGTTAAGCGCTGTGCAGTACCGGCAGGATAAAAGCGGCAAAGATATTTCGATACTGGGTTATGGCTGTATGCGGTTCAGCAAGAATCGCCTGGGCGGGATTGACCTCGCCAAGACGGAGCGGGAGATCATGGCGGCTGTTGCCGCCGGGGTTAATTATTTTGATACGGCTTACGTTTATCCGGGCAGTGAAGCGGCGCTGGGAGAGATCCTGCAGAAAAATCAGTGCCGGGACAGCGTGAAGATTGCCACGAAATTACCGCATTATCTGGTGAAGTCGCGTGACAGCATGGAAAAACATTTTCAGGAACAATTGAACCGTTTACGCACGGATCATATTGATTATTACCTGATGCATATGCTGACGGATGTAAATACTTGGCAGCGGTTAACCGCCATTGGCGCCGCCGAGTGGATTGCAGAAAAGAAAGCCAGCGGCCAGATCGGGCAGATTGGTTTTTCTTATCACGGCAATTCCACGATGTTTTTACAGCTGCTGGATGCTTATGATTGGGATTTTTGTCAAATCCAATATAACTATATCGACGAATTCAGCCAGGCCGGCAAACAAGGATTGCAGGCTGCAAACCGAAAAGCAATTCCGGTGATCATTATGGAACCGCTGCGCGGCGGCCGCCTGGTTGGTTTGCTGCCGGCAGAAGCGAAGGCTGTTTTTGCTGCGGAGAGCAGAAAACGCAGCCCGGCGGAATGGGCCTTGCGCTGGTTGTGGGATCAGGCCGAAGTAACTTGCGTCTTGTCCGGTATGAATTCCCTGGAGATGGTGACGGAAAATCTGCGGGTCGCTGCAGAAGCGCGGCCGGGCGAGTTTACGGAAAAAGAGTTTCAGCTGATCGAGCAGGTAAAAACCATCATCAACAGCCGGACCAAAGTCGGCTGCACCGGCTGCGGCTATTGCATGCCTTGTCCGCAGGGAGTGGATATACCGGGAACCTTTCGCTGTTGGAATGCAATGTATACGGAAAATAAACAGAGCGGCAGAAACGATTATCTGATGAGTACTGTCCTGCGGGCCAAAGCCAGCGGCGCGTCTCATTGCATTGGCTGCGGCAAATGCGAACCGCACTGTCCGCAGGCGATTCCCATCCGTAAGGAACTGAAAAATGCCGCCGCGGATCTGGAAACAATCCGCTATAAGGCGGCCGAAAAAGCGGTCTCTTGGTTTCGGCTTTGGTAAGCAGATAGTTCGGACAAACAGGCGTCGCAAGCGGCGCCTGTTTGTTGTTAACAAGTCAGCGGCGATTGGCTGCTGACAGCGGTCAGAGGAACAGCGGATTCGTTTTGCCAAAGGTGAGCAAAGCAAAGGAATACCGGCTCCGTTTCGCGAAAAAGAAAAAAAAGAGGAAAAGGAGTGACCGCTATGTTGTTGGATGACCGAAGTGTGACGATCTGCCGTTATCTGGAAATCACTTTCGATTTGAATGACTTGTACCGCGAGCAATATGAAGCTATGGCGGAACAGGAGAGCCTGCAGAATTTTGATCTGGAATCGGCAGTGGACAGCCTGAGCGAAGCAAAAATAGAGTTGATTGGGATTTTGGCGGAATGCAATCAGTTATCAGACGAGCCGGCGGCGCCGCAGGAAGCGGATGAAGTATTGCAGGCGATGATCGTCTTTCAGGAATTGCTGCTGCGATGCAGCTTCAATTTTTTGGAGTTCCTCGTTCATTTAGCAGCGAAACCAATTCCTGCCGGGAACAGTTATGCGGACTATCTGGGTCGTCCGGAATGCAGGGAGTTGACCAGACTCGAGGAGATGGGCGAAAAAGCGTTTGACCTGTTGGAGGAATTGGCGGAGCCATTTATGGTAAAGTGGCAGGATGTTGCCGAACAAAACGGGGAGCCTGAGCAAACTGCGCAGGATGAGGAAGACTTTTCCGACACAAAACCCAATGAATTGACCGGATACAATGATCTGGTCACGGCTTTGGAAGAGATTTTCGGTTATTATTTAAAAAACCGCCGGGATGAACGCATCTCGGAATTTTGGCAAAAATTGGCGCATACTTTGGAACATTTCGGTGAAGGTCAGGATAATCACGAGATTTTTGCTTTTTCGTTCGTTCTGCATGCAACGGAAGGTTTGAAATATATTGATTTTTATCTGGATATCGATTCGATTGAAGTATCCTCCGGCGGGTATTTATTCGACGCGAAAACCGGCGGAGATGCTTATACAGACTGGCTTTATAATGTATGGAATAATGGCCGGGAAGTCAACGCAGTGAAAATGGCGGATCTGGCTAATCTTGTGATCATGATGATTAATCTGGGCGTAGAAATTTCGATCGAATTACCGGAGAAATTCGCCGATCCGGAAGAGAAAAAATAAACAGCAGTCGGAAGAACCGGCACGAGCGAGGAAGGCGCAACATATTTTAGCACTCCTGAATCCATCCTTGCAACTTCGTTCGACCGGCTGATTTTGTATCGCGACCGGACCGGCTGCGTTGGTCTTGCGATGAACGGAGCCGGCCGTTCTTTCAAAAAACGTTGGGTGAATAAGATCACCCAACGTTTTTTGAAAGAGCGGAGCCGTTTACTGCGTTTTTTGCAGCTGCAGGCCCAAAATCCGTCCGCCATCCAGCTGCAGACCGCTTATTTTGCCGCTTTGCTCTTTCTGGAAGCGGAAGACGCCGTTGAAATCTTCATTCCAGGCAAAGAAGCTGTCCTCGCCTTCGTCGAAGCGGTAGAGCCGATGCGTGCCATGCCGGAAGTGGCTGACCGATAAGTGACCGTCTTTTAGGCTGACCGTATAATCAGCGGCAATTTCATCACTGTGATAATTGCCGCAATAAGCTTCGGCCGGAGCTTGCTCGACGATGCGATCCGGTGCGGCGGTAAAGACCGTCACGGTTGCTCCGGTCTGGCTGATCAATTTCCCCGGGCAGACCAGCAGTTCGGTGAGACCGTAACCCAAACGATAGCGGTTGCCTTTGATGTGGCGCAGGGGAACTTCACCGCGGTAGAAGAGCCCGTTTTTTTCTTCAATGATGAAAGCCTCCGGACCGGCCGGGTTGAGATAATTCCCTGCTGTCGGCAGTATGACTTGTGCGGTTTCCTCTTCGTGCAGGTCAGCCGTTTCCTCCGGCAAGTCCAGCACAAGATTGACAATCTTCCTGGCCATTAAGCTCATCGGCAGATTCTGCGTGTTGCTCAACAGCACGATGTCCAAATCGGTCTCGGGTAAACGCATGACGTGGGCCCGGAAGGCGGCATCGGCACCGCCGTGTTCCAGATAAGCAAGGCCCTGATATTCGCCGCATTGCAAACCGCCGCCGTAGGGACTGCGCTTGCCATCCGCTAAAATCGGACACTGCAGCATCAAGGCCATTGTTGATGCTGTTCCGATTTTCGGCGTGCGGTAATGGTCCAGCAGCCGCATCAGATCACGGGCGGTGGTGTGCAGGGAAGTGGCGCCGTAGGTGCCGTAGTTCAGCACATTCCAGCTGAAAACACCTTCGCCGTTATCGTGATAGGCATAGGCGCGCCGGTCAATCAATTGCCAGTAGGTTTCCCGAATCGTGCTGGCATCCATGCCCAGCGGCGTAAAGATGCGTTCTTTGCAAAAACTGCCAAAGCTTTGACCGCTGACTTTTTCCACCAGCATTGCCAGCAAACTGAAATTGCTGTTGCTGTAGAGATAACGGCTGCCCGGCGTGAAATTCAGATGTTTTTGCAAACGAATGATATTGGCCACATCGCGCATCGTAATCGTGTCGTCGATGCGCACGCCATGATAGATCAGGGCCAGCCACTGATCCCGGATGCCGCTGACCATATTGATCATTTGACGCAGACTGACGGGTTCCTCGAATTGGATCAGCTCAGGCAGATAGCGCCGCACATCGTCGTCGATATTAACTTTGCCGTCTTCCTGCAGGAGCAGCACAGCCAGCGCCGTGACCTGCTTGGAGACAGAAGCGACATGAAAGACCGTGTCGCTGGTAATGGGAATTTGGTGCTCCAAATTGGCATAGCCAAAACATTTTTCGTAGAGGACCCTGCCTTTTTGCCGAACCAGGATCTGTCCGCCGGGACAGAGACCTTGCTGCCAAAGCCCAAACAAAGCATCGATCTTTTCTGTTTGATTCATCGTAACCGCCTCACTTTTTTTTATTTTCCGGCAGCAGAGGATGCCGGACCATCGCCTGCTGCTTGTGCTTTTGGTCCACGGCCGCGTAAATTTGCGTGCTGGACAGATCGGTGTGACCGAGCAGTTCTTTCAGCACGTTGATATCCGCGCCGTTGAGATAGAGCAGGGTGGCAAACGTATGACGCAGCTTATGCGGTGTGATGCGTTTGGAAGAATCCTCCAGATCCAGTTTTGCCACTGCTTTCTCGACAGCGCCGCGGATGCCGCGCGTGGTAATACGCCGCAGTTTGCTGGAAATAAACAAAGCATCTTTATTTTCCCCGGACTGCTCCTCCAATTGTTTTCTGGCATAGTCCATCGGGGCGGCGTCGATTTGCTTATGATGAAAAGCAACCGGGTTCGGACGAACCTGCAGATAGTCGCTGATCAGTTTCAGCACGTATTCCGTCAGGGGGATTTCGCGGATTTTATTGCCTTTGCCATGCACGATCAACAGCATTTCATGCCATTTGACATCGGTCAGATTCAAACCGGCCACTTCGGAAATACGCAGTCCGCAGAACAGCATCAAGCCGACCATAGCCAGATCGCGCTTGGCAAAGCGGCTTTCTTCCGTCATCGTACTCAGCAATTGCGCCGCTTCCTCCTGTTCCAGATAGATATGGCTGCCGCTATTCTTGGATAGTTTGGCGTAGCGGATGTTGACGGCCGGATTGGTTGTAATCTGATGCTCTTCATAGAGGAAGCGGAAAAAAGAGCGGTAGGTGGAAAGGTGGCGGTTGAGTGTTTTGGGCGAGAGATCCTGCGATAAACGTAAATAATCCAGGAAGTCGCGCAGCATCAGGCTGTCCACCTGGGCGAAAACGCTGATATTCTGCAGCCGCAGGTAGATCACAAAAGCCGCCAGATCATAACCGTATTCGATGATGGTTAAGGGAGAATGGTTCTGGCGGGCGTATTCATTTTGGAAACGTTCCACCCAATGCCAGAGGGCCAAGGTCTCGGCATCGGGCTCTGCGCGGTTGCCTGCCGCATCGATCCGGTAAAGTTTGTCGGGGTAGGACACGGAAAATCACATTCCTTTTTTGCCAGGTTCGTCATCAAAGCAGCGCGCGGTCGATTTCATGGGCACCATCGGCGCTGTCAGCCGGATAAAAACTGGGGAGACGGCCTGTTTTTTTCTGATAGACTGCGCTGAGCTTTGCTTGAAATGCTTCGATCTGACTGCCGGGCAGCAGATTGATCGTACAACCGCCAAAGCCGGCGCCGGTCATGCGGGCTCCCAGGACTCCGGGGATGTTTTGCGCCGTCTCTGCCAAACAATCCAGCGCCGCTCCGGTTACTTCATAATCATCGCGCAGAGAGCGATGCGAAGCATTGAGCAGCAAACCGAATGACACTAAGTCACCCGCCGTCAAGGCCGCCGCGGCACTCAACACTCTGGCATTTTCGCTGATCACATGGCGGGCCCGCCGAAAGAGCAAGCTGTCCTGCAGAACAGCGCCTGTTGCGGCGAATTGCCGCGGTGTGATGGCAGCCAGATTGGCCGCCTGCGGCAGCGCTCTCTGCAGCATGGCCAGAGCGGCTTCACATTCCTGCCGGCGCTGATTGTACTTGCTTTGCAGCAGCGAACGGGGATAATTGCTGTTGACAATCAGCAGACGATAATCCCCCAGGTGCAGCGGTACGGCTTGAAACCGTAAGTCGGAACAGCGCAGCAGCAGCGCATGGTTCGCTTTCCCCATGGCGGCAGCGAACTGATCCATGATGCCGCATTGGACGCCGATGAAATCGCATTCCGCGGTTTGTGCCAGTTCTGCCAGCCGCAGGGGAGGAATTTGCAGCCGATTGAGCCGGTTGAGCGCTGTGGCGGTCACCAGCTCAATGGCGGCGGAAGAGGAAAGGCCGCTGGCCAAAGGGACCGTTTCGTGATAATACAAATCACAGCCTTGCAGCAGACAGCCTTGCCGCTGCAGGATATGAGCGATCGCCAGCTGATAGCTGCCCCATGGTTCCTGCAGAAAATCGGTTAAGTGATCGAGATCTGCCTGCAGCGGCTGCGGCCATTGACTGTCAGCCAGGCGCAGGAGACGGTCCCGGCGCGGCCGCGCCAATAAAAAAGAGCCGATCTCCAGCGCCACCGGCAGGACATAACCGCCGTTATAATCCGTGTGTTCGCCGATCAAGTTAATCCGCCCCGGGGCAAAAAAGCAGCGGATGCCGTCGGCGTTGCCGCCAAAAGTTCCGAGAAAGTCCGCCAGCATTATTTGCAGCGTTTGATCCATTTTATAAAAACTCCCTGGCTTGCCATTGATCTCTGCGGCAGCAAAAAAAGCCTGCCGCATTGTGCAACAATCTTAGAAATACTTCTCTTTTCAGGCAGGAAAGCCCTTCCCGAAAGTCAAATACTTTAAGCAATACGGGAAAAGGAGTGATTTGAATGGCGAATAAACAATTAACCGCGGATATCACCAATGCTTTCGGACCATCCGGTTATGAAGAAGATGTGGTGGAAGTCATCAAACGCTATACCACGGATTTTCAGGTGAAAGTAGACCCGATGCACAATGTCTATGCCCGTTTCAAACAGGAGAAAAGCGGCCGGCCGGTGATCCAGCTTGATGCGCACAGCGATGAACTCGGTTTTATGGTGCAGTCCATTCGCGCCAACGGCATGATCGATTTCCTCAATCTCGGCGGCTGGATTCTGACCAATGTGCCTGCGCACCAGGTCGTGATCAAAAACAGCCGGGGAGAATATGTCAAAGGAATTACCAGTTCCAAACCGCCGCATTTCATGTCTGCGGCGGAGAAGAGCAAATATCCGGAGCAGAGCGATATCACCATTGATGTCGGTGCCACCAGCCGCGATGAAGTGATCAATCTGTTCGGCATCCAGCCCGGTGATCCGATCATGCCGGATGTGACCTGTGTCTATAACCCGGTCAGCAAGGTGTTTATGAGCAAGGCGTTCGACAACCGCATCGGCTGTCAGTGCATCATTGAAACAATGCAGAATTTGAAGGATGTCAAACTGCAGGTCAATCCGGTCGGCGCTTTCGCTGCGCAGGAAGAAGTCGGCTGCCGCGGTGCCAAAGTGACGGCGCAGGTTGTCAAACCGGATTTTGCCATCGTTTTTGAAGGTTCTCCCTCTGATGATTTCTTCACCGATCCATTTACGGCGCAATGCCGCTTGAAACACGGCGTTCAGATCCGGGTGATTGACGGCGGTATGATTTCGCACGCGGGCTTCCTGCGCTATGCCAAGAAAATTGCCGAAGCAAAGCAAATCCCTTATCAAATTGGCGTGCGCCGCTCCGGCTCGACCGATGGCTCCGCCATTCATACCGTGAATCACGCCGTTCCCTGTCTGGTCCTGGGGATTCCCACCCGTTATGCCCACACGCATTACTGCTATCTGGCGGAGGAAGACCTTGATGCGACCATTCGCTTGGCGACGGAGATTATTCAATCCCTGAATGCAGAGACGATGATGGAAATTACCGGCTGCTAGGCAATCTTCAAAAACCGCAGAAAAACAGGCGCCGGGACTGGCAGGAGTCCCGGCGCCTGTTTTTCTGCGCGGTAGATCAAGTGTCCCAGCAGTTAGCGGACGACAAACGATGTCAGCAAAGGCAAGAGGATGGGCACGGCTGCCGAGCAGACGACGCCGTGCAGGATCGCTATCATGGTGACGGCCGAGCCGCCGCAGCGGCTGATGATGGGCAGAGTGGTGTCCATTGTGGTCGCGCCGCCGATTGTGATGGCGGCAACGCCGATGTCCAGCGCAAAGAGCAGCGGTACCAATAGGAAGGTCAGCAGTTCGCGGATAATATTGGTCAGAAAAGCAATCGCTCCGTACTGGGCGCCTAAGCTTGCCGTCAGAATCGCTCCGGAGATGGAATACCAGCCCATACCGCCGCCGATAGCGGCTCCCTGCCAAAAACCCAGGTTCAAAAAGAAGCCGGTGATGGCGCCGCCCAGCACCGAGCCGATGATGGAAAAGAGAGGCAGGCAGAAGACGAGCCTGGGCATTTTTTTTAATCTGCCCCAGATATCGCCGGTAAAAGCCATCTCGGCTCCAATCAGGAATAGCATCAGATAGAGAATCCATTGCGAGGAGGAGACCGCCACACTCACGAAGGCGGCGGGCAGCAGGAAATGACCGGCGAGTATACCACCGGCTAAAACCAGAATGATCAGCAGAATCATCATGGTTCCACCATTGTTTTCTCCCGCGTTTGCCGGTGCTTTAACCACAGTGAGAGTGGCAGGGCAAACAATACGCTGCCGGCTGCGGTAAATACAGAAAAACAGGCGGCCTGCCAGCCGATCGAGCCGATGGCAGCCATCACCTCCGGGTTGCCTCCGACCTGGATCCCCATCATGAAGATCAGAAAAAACAGACCAAGAGAAATCCCGAGCTGGATGTAACGGCGAACGGATGCCCTTTTCCGAACCAGGTAGCCGGCAAGTACACCCAGGGACAAGGCCAACAATAAATAAAACACTGCGGGATACCTCCCTTTCCAAGAATTCCATCAATTAACATAGTATAGCCCGAAAGAAGAGCTTTGGCAACTCTTCCTTCCGCTAAATTTTCCAGAAGAGAACCGCTGTAAAAAGAGAGTTGCTTCTGAAACGTCGAAAAATAAAGGGGCAGGACGACCGAAAAGCGAATAAGATTAAACTTCAATCGGATATTCAGAACAATCGCGCGGAGGTCATGATGAAGCACTTACGTGAAAAAATAATACACTGGCTGACCGGGTATCTGGATAGCGAAACAATGCGCAGCAATGCTTTTTATAGTATTGTTGAAGGCATGGCTTATAACGTTATGACCGGCTTAACCGGTTCTTTTATGGCGGTATTTGCAATCAAACTTGGAGCGACCGATCAGATGCTGGGGCTTCTCGCTTCCGGACCCGCTTTGATCGGCTTGCTGTCCCAAATTCCTTCCGCCATCATTACCGAACGAACCGATAAAAAACTGCAGCCGATTTTAGCCTGGGGTTTCCTGCACCGGATCAATTATTTGTTCTATGCCATAATTCCTTTTTTACCGCTGCAGCCTGTCTATAAAGCCTGGCTCTTCATTATCCTGGTCACCTGGATGAATTTTCCGGCTGTGGTGGTCAATACGATGTGGACGCATCTGATGGGGGAGATCTTTCCCATCAGCAGCCGGGGACGGGTTTTTGGCGATCGCAATTTTATTGTCGGTTGGGTGACCATCGCCGCCATGCTGCTGGCCGGGCCGCTGCTGGATTTGATTCCTTATCCGTATAACTACGCTATTTTGTTCGGCTTATCGTTTGCCGGGTTGATGGTATCGCTTTACTATTTAAAGCAATTGAAGGAAGAGCAGGTTGAAACCGATTCGGTCAGTGCAGTCAGCCATAGCGGCCTCTTCGGCGGCATGATCAGTGTGATCAAGGACAAGCAATTTTTTAATTTCACTGCCGCTTCCTTTGTCTATTATATGGGATTCAATGTTACGGCATCGATGTGGACGATTCTTTATGTGCGTTTTCTCTATTTGAGTAATACGCAAATCGCCATGATCGCCATCGTCAGTACGGTGGTTTCTACCATCAGTTACCGTTTTTGGGGGCGTGTTTCCGATCGGATCGGCAGCAAGCAGGTTTATTTTATCGGATGTCTGCTGTTTTTAGTGCAGCCTTATTTTCACACCTTTATCAGCGTGTCAACCGCCTGGCTGCTTTGGCCGTTGGCTGTCGCGAACGGCTTAGCCGGAGGTGCTTTCAACCTGGCGCAATTCAATACGCTGCTCAGCATCGCGCCGGACCCGGCCAAACGTCCCAGTTACCTGGCTTTTTTTAATATGGCGATACAGATCACCGGCTTTATTTTTCCGATGCTCGGGATCTGGCTTTACCAGAACCTGGGCAACCAGCTGAATCCTGTTTTTTATCTCTCAACCTTTTTCCGCAGCGCCGGCTTGCTTTATCTGGCAGTTGTGATCAAAGTGAAATGGCCGTTCCGGCCAAAGCAAAACAGGAAGCGCACCATTTCACCCTAAGCACGGATCACAGAATCGATTGAAAAAGAATAGGTGTTGAGTTTACATGAATTATGCGGCGATCTCTCTCTTGGCAATTTTATTTGCCATCATCATCGGTTTTTGGCGCCATATCAATGTGGGTTTTCTCTCGCTTGGTCTGGCTTTTCTCTTAGGCAGCGGTGCTGCCGGCTTTACCGCCAAGCAGATCATCGCCTTCTGGCCAACCAATTTATTCGTTACGCTGATCGGGGTTTCGATGCTTTTCTCCATGGCGCGGGTCAACGGCACGCTGGAGCAGCTGGCGCGCCGCTGTGTTTCATTGGCCAGGGGAAACGGACCCTTAATCCCCTGGATTTTCTTTTTTCTGGCGGCGATCTTTGCCGCCATCGGACCCGGTAATATCGCGGTCGTAGCAATCCTGGGACCAATTGCCATGACGATTGCCCAGGAGATGACGATTCCGCCTATTCTGATGGCCGCTTTTTTGATCGGCGGCGCCAATGCCGGCGGGATGTCCCCCATTGCGCCGACCGGAATCATTGGCGTCAATCTGACCGAAACCTATTTAGGTGCTTCCGCAGGCAATCAAATCTGGCTGGCAACCATGCTGGCCTCCTTTGCCTGGTGTTTTTTGCTGTATATTTTCTACGGCGGCTACCGTCTCACCAATACCAGAACAGCGGCTGCGCAACCGCCTGAGGCATTGGAACGCCGGCATTGGCTGACCATAGCGGGAATGGCAGTCTTAATTGTGGCAGTGTCGATTTTGAAGTGGGATCTCGGTCTGACGGCTTTTGCGGTCTCCGCTGTTTTATTGACACTCAAGGCAGCGAATGAGCAGCAGTCAATGGCCGGCATTCCCTGGGGAGCCATGATTCTGGTGGCCGGCACCGGCACTCTGATTGAAGTCACGGCCGCTCTGGGCGGCATCGATTTGCTGACCAGCTTTTTCCGCCGTTTTATGACGGCTGCCACGGCGACCTCTCTGATGGGTTTGATCAGCGCTGTGATGACCTTCTTTGCCAGCGCCTCCGGTGTCGTGATGCCGACTTTGATTCGCACGCTGCCCGGTCTTTTGGCTGGCTTGCCCGGCATCTCTGCGGCGGCCATGGCGGCGGCGATTACAGCGGGCGGCCATTTGATTACGACCGGCCCGTTTACCACCCTGGGTGCTTTGGCTTCGGCATCTCTTACACCGCAGCAGGATCGCCAGGATTTTTTAAAACAGCAGATGCTGACCGCTCTTGGCAGCGTGGTTTTCAGTTTTCTTTTTTTCTTTTTATTGTTCCGCCTGCCCTGGCTGCAATAAGACCGACCGGCGATGAAAAAGGCAGCAAACCGATGCAATGCCGCTTGACTTTTCAAATTCCGGCTGATATAATCAATTTATAAAAATCATGACGGAGAAAAGTAGGAATTTCCGAGGCTGCAGAGAGTCGGCGGCCGGTGCGAGCCGATGCAGAGAAATCCCGAAGATACACTCCCGAGTTGCAATGCCGAACCACAGGCAGACAGGCTGTCCGGGCAGTAGGTATTGCCGGTTGCTCTTCGTTATCCGAGCCCAGAGGGATCGCATTTTTTTAAAATGAGATTCGATTCAGGGTGGTACCGCGTTCAGACGCCCCTTACAGGGGTGTTTTTTTTATCCTTTTTTTCGAGATGGATTTAAAACTGGAGGAGGAAGTTCAAATGAAAACAGCTTTTACGATGCTAAAAGAACGGGGATTTGTGCAGCAAGCCAGCCATCCGGAAGAAATTGAAAAAATGTTTGCCGAAGAGCGGGTAACCGCCTATGTCGGCATTGATCCTACCGCGGATAGTTTGCATGTCGGCCACCTGTTCCCGGTGATGGTCATGGCCCATTTGCAGCAGATGGGTCATCGCCCGATTATTGTGGTCGGCGGCGGCACGGCGATGGTGGGGGATCCCAGTGGGAAATCAGAGATGCGTAAGATGATGTCGACTGAGGAGCTGGAGAGCAATAAGGCGGGTATTCGGCAGCAATTGGGAAATTTTCTGGACTTCAGCGCAGGACAAGCCTTGATGGTGGATAATGCGGAGTGGTTGATGAACCTGCAGTATATCCCCTTTTTAAGAGAAATCGGTCCGCATTTTTCTGTCAATCGCATGCTGACTGCCGATTGTTATCGTGCCCGCATGGAACGGCCGGAAGGCGGTCTGAGTTTTCTGGAATTCAATTATATGATCATGCAGGCCTATGATTTTCTCAATCTCAATCGCCGCTACGGCTGCAGACTGCAAATCGGCGGAGACGACCAATGGAGCAATATGCTGGCCGGGACGGATCTGATCCGCCGGCTCGAACAAAAAGATGCCTTCGTACTGACCTTACCTTTGCTGCTGAATTCTGCCGGTCAGAAAATGGGCAAGACAGTCAGCGGTGCCGTTTGGTTGGATGCGAAAAAAACAAGTCCATATGATTTCTTTCAATATTGGCGCAACGTGGATGATGCAGACGTGACCCGGCTGCTGAAAATTTATACCTTCCTGTCTCTGGCGGAAATCAACCGCCTGACCGCTCCGGAAGCGAATATCAACGAAGCAAAAAAAGTGCTGGCGAAGGAAGTAACGACTTTGGTGCATGGCAAAACGGAAGCGGACAAAGCTGCTTCCGCCGCGGCGGCGCTCTTCGGCGGCGGCGGGGATGAAAGCACCATGCCCACGACGTTTGTCTCTGCCGAAACACTGGCGGAAGGTGTGCCTGTGCTCGAACTGCTGGTTTCCTGCGGTTTGGCTGCCAGTAAATCGGAAGGGCGGCGCTTAATCCAACAAGGCGGTTTGCGGCTCAATGATCAGAAAGTGGAGGACGTCGAGTTGAAAGTGACCGCTACATACTTATCAGACGGGCGTCTGCTGATTAAAAAAGGGAAAAAGATCTTCCACGCCGTCAAACCGGAAAAGTAAAAAACAATTCGAAACAGAAAATCCGGCCGGTCTTTGCTTGTGCCGTTTCCTGCCGGCGCGGAGCAGCGCAACAAAGCAGCCGGATTATTGTTCTGAGGCACCGATAAACGGCTAAACCGAAAAACCGGGAAGCAGTCTGCTATCCGGTTGAATTTCACATGAATGAGGGGAGCAGGGGAGTGTACGCAAAAAAGCAGGGAGTGTACGCAAAAAAGAAGCTGGCTTATCGGCACGGTCGAACCGATAAATCAGCTTCTCTCATTCTTTAAATTATCTTAAAGAGAAGTGGCGCTTTACTCCTACGGAATAAGCAGCCTGATTTCGAAAGATTAGTAACGATTGTTGCGAGCCTGGTAGCAGTCTTTGCAATATACCGGGCGATCACCGGACGGACGGAAAGGTACGTAAGCGATCTTGCCGCATTCTGCGCAAGTAGCTTCGAACATTTCGCGTTGCTGACCCTGACCTTCGCCACCGCGAGTGTTTTTGCGAGCTTTACGGCAGTTGGGGCAACGGCTGGGTTCGTTGGTGAATCCGCGGGAAGCATAGAATTCTTGTTCACCGGCGGTGAATACAAATTCAGCTCCACAGTCACGGCATACCAAAGTTTTGTCTTGATACATTATTTTTTTCCTCCTAACCACTAATGGGTTATAAAATTATTGTTCTGGAGTCTCGTGGCTAAGAGCGGGATTACTATTGAACCGTTTACCTAATCTTTGCCTGCTAGCTCTCTCAGATACGTTCATACTATAACATGTTATCTGTGCATTGTCAAGGATTGTTTTGTTGAAAGAGAAAATAAATTTTCTTTTCGTAATCAAGGGATTAATTGGAGGATTTACGAATAAATTGTGACTTACAAAGGAAGTAACGCAGCGGTGGTGAATATGATAAGAAGGAACAGGAAAGGAGGTGAAAATGTGAAGAAGACAAGAATTGTTATGCGTATTCTGATTGCTCTGGGCGGCGGTTGGGTCGGTTTTCAACTCAGAACTTATTTTCGCTCCATCTGGGTGATGCTGCAATGGGATCAGTGGCTGAGTGTGTATCCCTGGCGATCTGTTGCGATCGATGCAGCCGTTGTTTTTATCTTTGGCCTTATATTTTATTTTATAGCACCCTTGATTTTGAGCGGTATTCAAAAATTGATCCAGTTAGTGGAGAAAATTTTGCAGCGTGTGCCTCTGGAAGATGTGATCATCGGATCCGGTGGTCTGATTGTTGGATTGCTGGTAGCGAATTTAATGGGATTAGCGCTGAACGGGATCCCTGTTTTTGGGAGTGCCCTCGTTTTACTGGTCAATGTCATCCTGGGTTTTCTGGGGCTGCGTTTGGCGCTTTACCAGAAAAATGATGTCATGAAACTGTTTGGTGCGATAAAACGCGATAAAAATGACGTTCCGGCGAGCGGCTCGATTTTAACTGCCTCGATCGGCAGCGGCAAAGCGGGAGAATGCCGGGCAAAACTGCTGGATACCAGTGTGATCATCGACGGCCGCATAGCGGATTTGTGCGCGACCGGATTTTTAGAAGGTCCTCTGGTAGTGCCTCTGTTTGTTTTAACAGAACTGCAACTGTTATCTGATTCTACCGATCCGATTAAGCGGGCGAGAGGCCGGCGTGGTTTTGACATTCTCAATCGGATTCAAAAAGAGATCAACTTCCCGGTCATTATCACAGAAAAGGATTATGAAAACGATAATGCGGTGGACAGCAAATTAATCAAACTTTCTCAGGAAACCGGTTATAAATTATTGACGTTGGATTATAATCTGAATAAGATGAGTGTTCTGCAGCAAGTCCAGGTTTTAAATATCAACGATCTGGCCAATGCGCTGCGCACAATCGTCTTGCCGGGCGAAATGCTGACGGTTACGATTTTAAAAGTCGGGCGGGAAGCCGGCCAGGGCATCGCTTATCTGGATGACGGCACGATGGTGGTGGTTGACGGCGCCAGCCGGATCGTGGGTAAGACGCTGTCGGTCGAAGTGACTACTTCTCTGCAGACTTCAGCGGGCCGCATGATTTTTGCCAAGACAAGAACCAACAATTAGAGCAATGCTTTTTTGGAGAGGGTGAGACATCATGGAAACCATTTGGCGGATCGGCTGCGGTTTTGACGTGCACTGCTATCAGCCCGGGCGGGATATGATGCTTTGCGGTATCAAGATACCCTGCGAGCTGGGGCTTTGGGGTCATTCCGATGCCGATGCCCCTCTGCATGCCTTGTGCGATGCGTTACTCGGCGCTGCCGGTCTGGGTGATATCGGTGTTCATTTCCCCGATAACGATGCTTCGTTGCTCAATATTGACAGCGCACTGCTGGTGCGGCGCGTTATGGCTATGATCCGGGAAAAAGGGTATCGGGTGGGCAATGCCGATCTGACCATCATCGCTCAAATGCCGAAAATCGCGCCTTACCGGGAAGCCATGCGATGTCGGGTGGCAGAGCTTTTGCAGGTATCGCTGTCGGAAGTGAACATCAAGGCCACCACGACGGAAGGTCTCGGTTTTACCGGGCGCAAAGAAGGACTGGCGGCGGAAGCCGTAGTCCTCTTAAAAAGGAGTGTAGCGAACAATGGAGTTGATGGTTTATAACAGCCTGACTCGCCAAAAAGAATTATTTCAACCGGTGCAGGCGGGAAAGGTTTCTATTTATACCTGCGGGCTGACGGTACAGGATTATTGTCATCTTGGTCATGCCCGCATGGATATTGTCTGGGATACGATCAAGAATATTTTACGGCATATGGGATATCAAGTCTATCATGTACAGAATTTTACGGATGTTAATGAAAAAATTGCGGCAAAAGCCATCTCGGAAGGCCGGGATCCGCTGGAATTGGCACAGTTTTATATTGACGCTTATTTTACCGATATGAAGGGTTTAGAGGTGGCGGGAGCGGATCTCTATTGCCGGGTAACGGAGAATATGGATGCGATTATCGCCATGATTCAGGTTTTGCTAGACAAAGGACATGCTTATGCTAAAAACGGCAATGTATATTTCCGAGTGGAGAGCGATCCTGCCTATGGTGTGCTGACCGGCCGTAAGATTGAAGAAATGCAGGCCGGCGCCCGCCTGGAAGTCGAAACAAGGAAAGAAAATCCGGGTGATTTTGCGCTTTGGACAGTCGCTCAGCCGGGTGAACCGACTTGGAACAGTCCCTGGGGTGTCGGTACTCCCGGCTGGCATATCGAGTGTTCGGCGATGTCCTGCAAATATCTGGGCAATCCTTACGATATGCATGGCGGCGGGATTGATATTATTTTTCCGCATCATGAAAATGAATTGGCGCAAAGCCGCTGCGCCTGCGGTGAGGAATATGCCCACTATTGGCTGCACCACGGTATGCTGACTCTGCCGGGCGGCGAGAAAATGTCGAAGTCTTTGCACAATTTCTTCCGGGTCAAAGATTTACTGGTTCAGATACCGGCTTATGTTTTGCGCTTTTTTATTCTTTCCGCGCATTATCGTTCCCCGTTGGCATTTTCACCGGAATTGCTGGAACAAAGCAAGGTTGCTTTGGATCGCCTGGTCAATACAGTCAATCGCCTGCGCAGTTGGCAGCCGTCGCAAAATAGCGAAGATCCCGTTTTGCTGCAGCAGTTATCCGAGGCAAAGCTGGCTTCGGAAGCCGCTTTATATGATGATTTCAATACAGCCGGCGCGATCGCCGTACTTTTTGAACTGAATAAGCAAGTAAATCAGGCGATGGCAAACAGCCGGATCAGCCAGCAAACCGCCGCTGCGCTTGTGGCTTTTTATCTGGAACGAGCGGAATTGCTGGGATTTGCCTCCGCCTTTGCGCCCAAAGCAGAAGATACCGATTCGCAATTCAACAAAGAAGTGGAAAGTCTGCTTGAGCAGCGTCAAAACGCGCGCAAACAAAAAGATTGGGTGACAGCCGACCTGATTCGTGGCAAATTGGATGCGATGGGTGTTGCATTGCGTGATACACCGCAGGGGGTTCAATGGCAGAGAAAATCGTAGTTCAACCGGAGCAGATGCATTCCCTTTCTCTGGCATTCCTGGGCGACGCTGTTTTTGAATTGGCCGTCAGGCAGCGGGTTTATCAGAAAGGGATTGTCAAGCTGCATCAGCTGAATAAAGAGACAGTCCGTTATGTTCGTGCCGATGCCCAGGCACAACTCGTTTTTTTAATTGAACCCTTCCTGACCGAAGAGGAAGCGGATGTGCTGCGGCGCGGCCGCAATGCCAAAGCAAGACATTTTTCCCGCGGTTCTTCCGTTGTGGAGTACCGGCATGCCACGGCGCTGGAAGCCTTGATGGGCTACTTATTCGTGCAGCACAGACAGCAGAGAATTGACGAATTGGTGGATATCATGATGACAGAAAAGGAGGAAACAAAAGTATGAAAGTACTCTTGTTGAGCCATACCCCGGATCCGGACAAGCTGGTTGCCGCCGCGGCTCGTCTCTGCTATGCGCCGATTGGAGCGGATCAGCTGCTGGAAACCATGACGGACAGCCAGGTGAATAAATTGGTGCAGGACTTGCTGGCGATGGGACATGAATCGCCGATCGAACATGTCAGTTTTACCTTTGCCATCGAAGGGGTCAGCCGCGCCATGTCGCACCAATTGGTCCGGCATCGACTGGCTTCCTATTCTCAGCAATCGCAGCGTTATGTCAAAGCAAACGCTTTCGAATATATCGTACCGCCCAGTGTAGAGGCGAATCCGGCGGCAAAGGAGATTTTCCTGCGCCAGATGGCAGCGATTCAGCAAAGCTATGATCAACTCAGCCTGCTCGGTATCCCCAAAGAAGACGCCCGTTATCTGTTACCCAATGCCTGTGAAACGAAAATCGTGATGACGATGAATGCACGCAGCCTCTATAATTTTTTCCGGCAGCGGATGTGTCAGCGGGCGCAATGGGAAATCAGGGCTTTGGCAACCGCCATGCGCCGGGAATTGATTGATGTTTCCCCGTTGTTATTCAGTAGATCCGGACCGCCATGTGAAACAGAAGGTTACTGTTCGCAGGGGAAAATGTCATGCGGCCGCAAGCCAACCAGAGAATATTCGCGCTGAAGGATGGAATCAATGGAACAAATCGAGGGACGCTACCCTGTCTTGGAAGCATTACAAGGCGGCAGAAAGCTGATGAAGCTCTATCTGCTGCAAGACGGCAAAGGCGAGACCATAGAAAAAATCGCACGTCTGGCAGAGATGCAGCAGGTGCCGGTTCAATGGATGGATCGCAATCAGCTGAATCGCTTAAGCGAAGGCCGCGTGCATCAGGGGGTGATCGCGGAGGTTCCCGATAAAGAACTGGTCAGCGTAGCGGAAATTCTGGCAATCGCCGCTGCAAAAAGCCAACCCCCCTTTCTCCTCGTTCTGGATGGTCTGGAAGATCCAGGTAATGTTGGATCGCTGATTCGCAGCGCCGCGGCGGCCGGCGTGCATGGGATGATTATGCGGGAAAAAAGAGCGGCTGGTTTTACGCCCGGCTTAATTAAAGCGACAGCCGGGGCCTGGGAATATTTGCCCATTGCGGTGGTTACCAATATCAGCCGGACTTTAGTCCAACTGAAAGAAGCCGGTGTTTGGGTTGCCGGCGCCGACATGACCGGCGAGTTGATATACCAGGCGAATTTAACGGGCCCTTTGGCGATGGTCATCGGAGCAGAAGGTCAGGGCTTGAGCCGGCTGGTCAAAGAAAAATGTGATTTTCTGGTGAGTTTGCCAATGGTTGGCGGCGTGGCAAGTTTGAATGCCGCTGTGGCCGGAGCTCTGGTGATTTACGAGGCATTGCGTCAGCGCGGCGTCTATGTAAAGAGCTAGAGGAAGGGAGGAAAGAAAAACAAGATGAGTGCAGGTGACAAACGAGGGCAGGAAGACTGGATTGACAAAGAGAAAGCTGCCGTAAGGGTCAATATGTTAGGCGATTTTCAACTGGAAAGTAAAGATGCGACTGTCTCGGAACAGATCAACCGCTCTAAAAAACTTTGGGGTGTGCTTGCGCTCCTCCTGATTTACCGTAAGAATCCTTTAAATCATCAGGAATTGACGCAGCAGATTTGGACGGAAGGGCGCAGCAAAAACCCTGTGAATGCCTTGAAGACACTGCTTTATCGCTTGCGCGAAATGCTGGAACCTTTGCAGGAAGACGGTCAGCAGCTGATCGTCGCCAACCGCGGCGCTTATTGCTGGAATGCGGCAATCCCGGTTTATCTTGATTTTGAAGAATTTGAAGCCATCAGCCGGCAGGCAGCCAATGTAAAGAGCAATAAGGAAGAGAGTATCCCGCTCTATCAGCGCGCGACCGCCCTTTACGGGGGAGATTTTCTCTTGCGTGTCGATTTGCCTTGGGCGGCGGCGATGCGTGCAAAATACCGCAAGATTCATCTGCAGAATATCAAAGCCCTGGCCGCTTTTTACAGCGCCAATGCTCAGTATGCCGAGATTGTAAAACTCTGTGCGGATGTGATGGAAACTCCTGTTTTAATTGATCAGATTCATATCTATTATATCCGTGCCCTGCTGCATCTGGGACAGCATCAGGAAGCGCTGATGCATTATGAAAAAACGAATGAATTGTATTTGCGTGAAAAAGGCACTTACCCCTCCGATGAAATGCGCAGTCTCTACAGTGAAATCATGGAAATTCAGCAGCAAAGCGAAACTGACTTAAGCGTCATCCAGGCGCAGCTGAAAGGCCTGGATAAAGAGACCGGCGCCTTTGTTTGTGATTATGGCTATTTTAAGGAGGCATATCGCCTGGAATGCCGCCGGGCGGAGCGCAGCAGCTCAAAAGTATATATTGCTTTGATTACGGTGGCTTCCGATAAAGGTAAGGATTCCGAATTACCGGCGGAACGTTTACGGCTGGTCATGAAGAAATTGCTGAACATCATGAAAGCTAATTTGCGCAGAGGCGATGTCATTTCGCGCTACAGCAGCAATCAGTATGTTCTGTTGCTGCCCAGTGCAACTTATGAGAATGGCATTTTAATATTGAATCGGATTTTATCGGTTTATTATCAGCATAATCGGCGAAATAATGTAATTTTACACTGCCGGCTGCAACCGCTGGATGTATCAACCGGTAATTACAAAGAAAAAAAGGAGTCAGCTCAGGAAATGGCAGCCACGGATCAGAGCTCCTTATCCTGATAAAGAAAACAATTCTTTTAAAAAGTATCCTATTAAAGCGGTTGACATCTACCGGAAGTAACGTTATAATTACTTTCGTTCCGGCGCAATTTTGCACCGATAGAAGCATGGTGGGATTCCCGAGTTGGCCAAAGGGGGCAGACTGTAAATCTGCTAGCTTCGCTTTCGATGGTTCGAATCCATCTCCCACCACCATTCCGCGCGGGAGTAGCTCAACGGTAGAGTCCCGGCCCTCCAAGCCGGTCGTGCGGGTTCGATTCCCGTCTCCCGCTCCAAATCGTTCGGAACGCAGTCCGGTAGTTTTGCTGATGTAGCTCAGTTGGTAGAGCGTATCCTTGTTAAGGATAAGGTCAACGGTTCAAATCCGTTCATCAGCTCCATTTTTCGCGGGGTAGAGCAGTCTGGTAGCTCGTCGGGCTCATAACCCGGAGGTCGTAGGTCCAAATCCTACCCCCGCAACCACATGCTGATGTAGCTCAGTTGGTAGAGCGTATCCTTGGTAAGGATAAGGTCAACGGTTCAAATCCGTT
>JAJFTT010000002.1 GCA_021372785.1 Negativicutes bacterium
CCGGAGTAAAAATTGCCAGCAGAGTGCCGATCAAACAGACTGCGATGGCAGTCTGCTTGACAGACCAACGTTTCGTAATACTGAAGGCACTGACACCGGCGGAATAGACATCCAAAAACGTAGTAGTGACGGTAGAAAAAATCACAATGAACAGTCCTGCCAAACCGAATCCGGCTTTGATCAGGATGACCGTGATATCGGACTCTTCGGTCAGGATGGCAGCTGCCATGCCAATCAGATACATCCAGGAACTGGTAAAAAAGTAAACGACGGCGCTGACCAGAGTTGCCGCTTTGGGATGGCGGGCAGTGCTGGTATAATCTGAAATCAGCGGCAGCCAGGAGAGCGGCATGGCTGCCGATAATTCGACCGCGGCGCCAAAGCGGATACCGCTGCTGAGAACAGACGTCGCCCGACCCCGGAAAATTAAAACGCTGAGCAGGATACTCAAAACAAACAAACCGGTCATGGCAATCGCATTCAGCCAATGCAAGCTTTTCATCCCGATCAGCAGCCAGAGAATCAGGAAGCCGCAGATCAGCAGGCTCCAGACCCAGCCCGGGGCATGCAGGAAAATCGTACTGGCTGCATTGGCTCCGCTGTAAATCATTACGGCAGTCCAACCGATCAGCTGCAAAATGTTCAGGCTGGCGAAAAGCAGCGAACCTTTTTTCCCAAAGGAGAGTTTCACCGTTTCCATCGCGCTGCGCCCGGTTTGAGCGCCGATCAATCCGGCCAGGTATAAAAGCAGACAGCCAAGCAGATGCCCGCTGAGGATAGCGGCAAGTCCCTGCCGCCAACCCAAAGGCGCCAGCAGCGTCCCGGTCATAATTTCAGCTAAGGAAATTGCGGCGCCAAACCAGAGCAATCCATGGCTGAAGGTAGAAGTGTTTTTGTTTTCCATCACAGAAGTCTCCTTACAGAAAATAGATGAATCCGGAACAGAGCATAAAAACGGAACAGAGCATAAAAAAAGGATATACCGACTGGTATATCCATGCTAAAGTAAGCAGTTATCACTTCCTCCGTTGGCATTATCCAAATCAGGTATAAGGGTCGAAGTTCGATTACTTCCTCTCAGCCTGCTGACAAGCTCCCCTGTTATTATGAAATTAAGCGCAGTATAACAGAAATATAATGATTTGTCAAATTGTCTTCCGTCAAATTACAAGCAAAGTCAAGCGGATTTGTTATGGTTTTTAGCGTTGATCTCCAATAAAGAAGACTGCCATAGTGCCTGGCCCCGTGTGCGCGCCGATCACCGGTCCTACGGGATGAATCATAGTTTTTTTAACGCCGAGTTCTTTTAATAGCTGTTCCAGGCGTTCGGCATCTGCAAAACAGTCGACATGCGAGATGTAAACAGTCTGTTCACTCAGATTATTTGCTTTTGCCAGAACAATCTCAGCCAGACGTTTGATCGATTTGTTTCTGCCGTGACCATTTTCCATACTGATCATTTTGCCTTCGTTATCAAAATGCAGAATCGGTTTGATATTGAGAATTGTACCAACCATCGCTGTAGTGGCTGGGATTCTGCCGCCGCGTTTCAGGTGATTCAAATCCTCCACCATAAACCAATGACAGATATGATATTTCATTTTTTCGGCAAATGCAGCGACTTCTTCGATCGAATGACCTTTTTGTTGTTCTGCTACCATGAGCGAAACGAGCAACCCTTGTCCAAGAGACGCGCTCAGGCTGTCAACGGTCATAATTTTGCGTTGGGGATATTGTTCGGACAATTCTTTCGCCGCCACGGTTCCAACATTATAGGAAGCGCTCAGAGCCGAAGAAAAACCAAGGTAGAGAATATCTTCGCCTTTTTCCAAGTGGGGTTTCATATAACTGATGAAATCATCGATGTTTGGCGCGGTGGTCAGGATGGATTGTTGTTCTCTCAGAAATTGATAAAAATCGTGATAGCTGATTTCTCTCTCATCCAGAAAATTCCGGTAGGTCTTCCCTGCGATGGTTAAAGCAAGCGGAATTGCCTCAACCTTCCATTCTGCTGCCAATGCGGCAGGAAGATCACAACATGAGTCTGTCAGAATGACGAAGTTATCCATGGTTTACCTCCTACTAAGATCGGATAGGATCGGGTGACCGGTTTTGATATGGAAACTCATTGCGATATTCCGTTCGGTCGGGTAAATCTGCCAAGTATCTTTTACTTCTTTAAAAATGTATCACATTTTAGCCGGAAAGTCAAGGTCAGGAAAAACGGACCTGCGAACAATAGGTCTTTTCCGGTTAATTATATCTTTGCTTTGTCGGAGATGGTAAAAAGTATGGTATAATGTGTAAATAATTTTACATATTCAGGATAACAGCTATTATTATTACTGATGTGTTCGCTACTAACATACTAATTTTAAAGATTTACTCTTGCGAATCGAGCATAATTTGTTGTATACTGGGAAAGTCAGGATGATTCGCTTTGCTTGTGACCTGAAGCATAAATGCTTGAAATCAGCGCAGCAGCGTGGTTTGCTATGACAAACGGAAGAATTGCAGCAGTAAAAAGCTGGATGAAATCCTTATTAAATTAATCGGCTGACAGGATCATAGAGGAAAGTGTAAAGGTGAGCGCATGAATCAGGAAATCATGGAGCATCTGATTGTCAATGCAGCGATTTTAATAGTCTGCGCTGCCTTTTATTTAGCTCCGCTGGAGAACTACCGTAAAAAATCTCTGGGTTTTGAAATCGTTTTGGGCATTGTGCCGGTCATCTTCGCTATCATAATGATCAGGAGTATGTCGCATTTCAATCCTGTGTATGGAATGGATGCCAAGTTCTGCGTTGCAGGTTTAACAGCGCTTTTTTTAGGTATTATACCGGCCGCCGTCACAGTTTTGTTGCTCAGCGCTTTTCTCCTGCTTTTGGGTGGCCCGGCAGCGCCGGCCGCTATCCTGATGCTGTTCGTTGCCGCCGCAATAGGTTTAATCTGGCAGCACTATCTGGGAAAGCGGCTTTTGTCGGGAAAAACCGTCGTCTGTTTTGATTTTTACCTCTTCGGTTTGTTGTTATCGTTTTCGAATTTGCTGTGTTTTGCTGTTTTCCCGGCTGCCGTGCTGAAAGATTTGCTGAGCAGCTTTGCCCTGCCGATGTTGTTGGTTTATCCGCTTTCTATTTCGATAGCCGGCACGATGATCACAGCACAGAAATCGTTTCGCTTATCCCGGAAAAAAGTTACCGAGAGCGAACTGCGCTTTCGCGCTCTCTTTCATACTGCTCCGATTGGGATTGCCATTGAGGTGGAAGATCACTTTCTTTATTGTAATCCGCTTTGCGAAAAAATTCTGGGCAGATCAAAGCAGGATATTGATCAGCAGGGTTGGATCAATCTGTCTCCGGCGGGAGATGCTGCGGAAACGCCGGCTCAGTTGAAAAATCATCTGACAGCTGCGATTCATGAATATGTTGTGGAAAAGAGAGTCCTCAGAGCGGATGGTTCGCTGATTTGGCTGCAGCTGTCCCTCCTCAGTCTGGCTGAAAAAGAACTTTTCGGTGAGCATGCTTATGCCTATTTCCTCAAGGAAATTACGGAAACGGTCACTGCCAAAAAGCAAAGAGAAACCGCTCTGGAGGATTATCGTGTTTTGTATCATCAGCATAAAACGGAATTGTCTTTACTGCAGTCTTTGTTTGCTTCCACTGCCGAGTGGATTTACTACAAAGATTTGAATCATGTTTATCTTGGTTGCAATAAAGCATTTGCACGATTTTGCGGTTTGACTGAAAAAGAAATTATCGGTAAGAAGCCCGCTGAGATCTTTGAGGTTTCCCGGGTGAAAGCGTTCAGTCTCTATGAGGAGGCGGCAATAACGGAACAAAAAACGACTCTCTGCGAAAGCGACTGCATGGATGCGCAAGGCAGGCAGAGCAGCATTGAGTTATTGCAAAGCCCCTATTATGATGAAACGGGAAAAATCCAGGGGGTAGTTGGAGTCGGGCACGATAGTACGGAGCGCAAACGGAGAGAGGCGGAAATACAATATCTCAGCGACCATGATGCATTGACAGGCGTCTACAACAGGGCTTATTTCGAAAAGGAAAAAATGCGTCTGGAAAGGACCAATGCGTTGCCGGTTTCCCTGATAGTGTGTGACATCAACGGCTTAAAACAAATCAACGACGCGTACGGCCATGAAGAAGGCGATGCGTTGCTTCTGGCTCTGGTCCAAAAACTGCAGGAGTGTTGCCGTCCGTCGGATCTCATCATCAGAGTGGCAGGCGATGATTTTTATATTATTCTGCCCGAGACGGATGCGGAGACAGTAGTAACCGTTTATGAAAAAATGATCAAAGCGATCGCCATCCTGGAAACCGAACCGGCCCAACATCAGTACTATGCCAGCACCGCAGCCGCCTATGCCAGTAAAACCACGAGCACGCAGTCTTTGGATGATATTTTAAAAATCGCCGAAGAATATCTGTACAACCGGAAGCTGTTGGCCCAATCCGGTATTCACAGTAAACTGTTGGTTACACTGATGTCTGCCCTGCATGAAAAAAGTAATGAAACGCAGGAACACGCCGAGCGAATGGCGCGCATGGCGACAGAGCTTGGCCGCCAGCTCTCGATGCCTTTGAACGATCTGGACACATTGGCTTTGGCTTCCGCGCTGCATGATATCGGCAAAATCAATATCGATTTCAGTATTCTCAACAAACCGGGTCAGCTGAATGATGAGGAGTGGCAGTTGATGAAACAGCATCCGGATGTGGGCTACCGCATTGCGCAATCTGTGCCCCAATTTGCAGCGGTCAAAGACATCATCCGTTCCCATCACGAACGTTGGGATGGCAAAGGTTATCCGCAGGGTTTGGTCGGAGAAGCAATTCCTCTGCCGGCGCGGCTGATCGCAGTGGTTGATGCTTATGATGCGATGACAGAGGATCGGGTTTATCGCAAAGCCAGGAGCCGGGCAGAGGCAATTGCCGAAATCGAAAAATCGGCAGGGACGCAATTTGATCCCAACATCGCCAGAGTATTTATCGATCAGGTCTTGCTTCAGGCAACGGAAGTGAATTCATAAGCGGTCTGCGGCAGAAATAATTCCGCCGAAGGCTTGCATTTTGCGGAAGAAAGTTTTATAATTCGATTGTTAGCACTCGACGTGACAGAGTGCTAACGAGATTAAAATTGAGGTGATTATCATGGCCAAGAGAGAGTTTAAAACCGAGTCAAAACGTCTGATGGAATTGATGATTAATTCCATCTATACGCATAAGGAAGTTTTCCTGCGTGAACTGATCTCAAATGCGAGCGATGCGCTGGATAAGCTTTATCTGAAAGAAATAGCGGAAGGCAAAGAAAAGATCAGCCGCGACGAGTTAAAAATCGATTTGACTGTGAACAAGGCCGAACGAACGCTGACTATCCGTGATAATGGCTGCGGTATGACGGAAGAAGAGCTGATCGACAATCTCGGCACGATTGCCAAGAGCGGCACCTTGGATTTCCGGAAGGCTTTTGAAGGGGAAACCGATGTGATCGGTCAATTCGGCGTTGGTTTCTATTCTGCCTTTATGGTCAGCAGCAAGATTACGGTCCGCAGCAAAGCCTACGGTCAGTCAACGGCAAATTGTTGGGAATCTTCCGGTGAGGATGGATACACTCTAACGCCCTGCGATATGGAATCGCACGGCACAGAAGTGACCCTCTATCTGCGACCGGACAGCGAGGATGAGAAATACAGCGAATATTTAGAACAATATACCTTAACGGATTTGATCAGGAAATACTCCGATTATATCCGTTATCCGATCCGCATGGAAGTGGAAACTTCCGTTCCTAAAAAAGACAATCCGGAAGAGTATGAAACCGTCAAAGAAATCAAGACCATCAACAGTATGATTCCCATCTGGCGCAAACAAAAAGAAGATTTAAAGGATGAGGATTACAACGGCTTTTACATGGATAAGTTCGGCGATTATCGCGAACCGCTGCATGTGATCAATACCAAGGTAGAAGGCTCCGTTACCTACAACGCGCTGCTCTTTCTGCCATCCGAACCGCCGTTTGGTTATTATACCAAGAACTTCGAAAAAGGGTTGCAACTTTATTGCAATGGTGTCATGATTATGGAGAATTGCGGCGAGTTGCTGCCCGATTACTTTGGCTTTGTCAGAGGAATTGTGGATTCCGCAGATTTTTCTTTGAACATTTCCCGTGAAATGCTGCAGCATGACCGGCAACTCAAACTGATTGCCAAGAATATCGAAAAAAAACTGCGCAGCGAATTGATGAAGATGTTGCAGGAGGACAGAGCAAAATACGAGAAATTCTGGAAGGGATTCGGCTTACAGCTTAAATATGGTATGTATGCGGATTACGGTATGCATAAAGACGACCTGAAAGATTTGATTCTTTTCCACTCCCTGAAGGAAAACAAATTGATTTCCTTTCAAGAGTATGTCGCCAAGATGCCGGAAGAACAGAAGCATATCTATTATGCCAGCGGTGAGACCGAGGCGAAAATCGCCGCTTTGCCGCAGAGTGATGCCATCCGGGAAAAAGGTTATGATATTCTTGCTATGACAGAAGAAGTCGACGAATTTGCCATCAAAGTCCTGCATACTTATGACGGTAAGGAATTTAAATCGGTGACAGACAGTGAGCTGGGCTTGGAAAGCGAAGCGGAAAAAGCCGAGATTCAAAAAAAGACGGAGCTCAATCAAGCGCTTTTGCAGGAGATGAGCAAAGCACTGGAAGGTAAAGTCAAGGCGGTCCGTCTGTCTGCCCGTCTGAAAAAGCATCCGGTCTGTTTGGTTAACGACGGTGAATTATCGCTGGAGATGGAAAAGGTACTGAACGCCATGCCAGCAGCGGAACAGAAGGTGAAAGCGGAACGGGTATTGGAGATCAACGCCGAACACCCGCTATTTGCCGTACTGACGCAGACGGTTGCGGAACAACCGGAAAAAATTGCCATGTATGCCCAGTTGCTCTATGATCAGGCGCTCCTGATTGCCGGCATGCCAATTGAAGATCCTGTTGCTTTCTCCAATGCGATTTCGCAATTGATGATCTCACAGAAATAGGCAGTTGCTCCGGAGCAGCCTCGGTCATAGCTGCTCTGGCTGAGGACAGCTTCGTCCAAGACCGCGGTCAGTGCCGCTGCTGACGGTGCGTCAGGCAATGATCCGTATCGGAATAAAAAGTTGCAGTGGATCTGCGCAAAACCTGCAGATCCATGGGATGAACAGGGAGGTGGAAAGTGATGCTGAAAAAAATACGTTACAATTCCCCGGTGGTGCTAACCTTTGTCGCGCTTGCTCTCATGGCTTTGGGTTTGAATCGACTGACCAATGGCGAAAGCAATCGTCTGGTCTTTTCGGTTTACCGCAGTTCCTGGTCGGATCCGTTGACCTATTTGCGCTTATTCTGTCATCCCTTCGGTCATTCCGATTGGGCGCATTTGAGCAGCAACATGATGCTGCTGCTGCTGACCGGTCCAATGCTGGAAGAAAAATACGGCAGCCTGCGCTTATCTCTGATTATGTTCATTACGGCAATTGTCACAGGATTGGTCCAGATGGTCTTTTTTGAGACCGCCTTGCTGGGAGCCAGCGGCATTGTGTTCGCCTTCATCATCCTCTGTTCGATGACGGGTTTGGAACGCGGCGGCATCCCCCTCACCTTTTTGATCATCAGCGGCATTTATCTGGGCGGAGAAATTTATGCTGCGGTCACCATCACAGACAACATTTCTCAAATCACGCATATCGCCGGCGGTCTGGTTGGCGCCATCAGCGGCTTTGCTTTCCTGCCGAAAAAGCCCAAACCGCCCGGCACATCGGAAGCAACCGTCATGCCGAACGAAAAACCGACGGAACCGGTGGTTAGCGGTTTCCCCACTGAACAATTGAATTAAGCAAAAAAACAAACCACCTCGATTTGGTAGCGAAGGTGGTTTGTTTTTTCCTCGGTTGTAAAGTAAAAAATCAGTTATCCCAGATAAGGTTTGCAAATGATCTCCTGAATCTTGGTATCAAAGATTCTTTGCGCATGCGCGGGTCTGATCACGAGCGCCGTATCCAAACCACCGCCGGTCCCACCGGCAGCAATGATATCAGTACCTTCAGTAATTAAGCCGCCGTCGAGTGCCATGATGCTGATCTCTGTGCAGACTTTCACGCCCTGTCCCAACATGCGCAGGCTGTGCGCGATGATTTCAACCGGATAAACACCCTGAAAGCGCGCAGAAATACCGCGTTCCGCGCCGGAGAGCACGTGCGTGGTGTGATAGACCTGCATTCCGGCAGCGCGAAATTCGGCATGTTTTGCTTCTGACATGGCGACTTTCCCCGGATGAAAACCACTGACTTCACCGATGATGAAGATTTGAAACTCTTTGGCATAAGGCAGAAAGAATGCGGCGGAATAACCAGTATATGAACTGACAACAATCTGTTTGATCCCCAAAGCCTGCGCCTTGGCAATCACAGCCTGCACGGTCGCTTCGGTGTTCTGTTTACCCGGTTTTTCAAACAACATGATAGTTTCTCCTTTTTTATATGGAAGTGGGACTGATGCCGGGGAACATGGCTTTTTCTGAATGATGAGATCAACTGATCATTCGCTTAAATAGAAGCTGCTGACAGCTTTGCCGCCGCGGACGCTCCTGGCGGTTAAGGTGATTTGATCTCCAGCCGCAGCTTTGACCAGCCAGGCGGCTTTGCCTAAACTGGTGGGAACCGCAGGACCCCAGCCGCCGCTGAAATGAGCGTTGGCATAACCCTGCAGGTTTCCCAGCGGGATCGATTTTTTGCCGTTGAGAATCTCGGCGCCTTCCAGACTGACAGAGTCCGGTTTGACTGCTTTTAAGCTCAGGGCTTTGTTGGTGATATTGGTCGGCAAGAAGCCATCATTGATCACGGCAGCCGTGATTTTCCAAAGCTTGTCATCCAGTTTTTCTTGTTTGATTTCATCAAAGCAGAGATGGGGCAGACAAGCCGCTTCCCGAATCGCCCATAAGGCGTTCTTATAAGTTTCACCGGCCAACAGGAAGGTGGGGGGATTCTGCAGATTGTATTTGGGATCCCAACCGCCGATTTCGACACTGCCAAGCTGCGGATGTGCAAAGGTTTGCCAATTACAGAAGCCGGCACCGGCTAAAACGCGGTCATTCCACTGCAGCAGGCGAATTTGAATTTCTTCTTTTTCTTCCGGGGTAGCCGCTTTTGCCGCTGCGGCGCGGTCGATCCCGGCCTGGCCGATTCTGTCCCAGAGCTCGGTAGTAAAACCGATCACACCTTTGTGCTCATACAGCCATTCCGGCAGGCAGGCGCGGTTGCTGGATTTCACATCCGGATAGCCGGTGACTTTGGTCCCTTCGGCAGCAACGGCACGGATACATTTCAAATCCATGGCGTCAATCGCCTCATCACCGTATTGGTAGGGATTGCGGAAGAAGATGCCGCCGGAGGTATGATAGGAATTGGCCAGGGCGATATTGGGATGCGCGGTAATAAACTCCACTACGCCGCGGACTTCCGGCTCGCTGGTGGGATAATCGCCGCCGCCCTGTACGCCCGGATTCCAGTTGGAAGGGAAGTTGCGGTTCATATCCAAATTGAAAGGGGAACGCACAACTTCAAACGGCTCGCCGTTGTAATTGTTGATTAAACCTTCCGGCAGCAGACGATAGAAGGCTTCGTCACTGTCCCAGGGCTCTCTGGGCAGCAGCAGACGGGCATCACGTTTGCTGATTTTCCAGGCGCCGCGCTTGTCATCGCGCAAACGCATTTGCAGAATCATGCCATTACCGTCAATATCCTGAGGATGCAGCCCCGGCAGATTTTCCATGTCAAGTTCCGGCCATGGCCGTACGGAGGAGCGCAGGGTGTTCGGCGTGGTCAGATAATATTCCGCGCCGTCCGGATTGACACGCGGCAGGATATAAAATGTATATTTTTCCAGCAGACGCTGGATTTTCACATCCTCATCGGCGCCGCTCAGCAAGAGATCGATCAAATTGAGAGCGGTCATACTGCCGGTGACCTCTCCGGCGTGAATGTTCGCTTCCACATAGAGCGCAGATTTGTTTTCCGGTGCGCCGCTTTTGCGGTCGGTGAGCGTCAGAGCCGGAATCTCACGCTTCTCATAGCTCTTGCCAATGCTTTCTAATGATGCCAGCTGAGGGTAAGCGGTGACGACATCATTGAGATATTGCATGATCTCGTCGTATTTGTAGTAACGGTCAAATGAAATGGGAACTTTACGCGCCAATTTAAAACACCTCCACATATTTAGATAGTAGAACATTTCTCTATCTGAAGGAAAAAACCTTTCTGCAATTTGAATAAAATACAAGGAATCAGCGGCTGTTTTGTGGAAAAGGGCAGCAGGGTTAATTCAAATTCAGTCCGGCACCGATTGAATTGAGAAGAAGGGGGCTTTTTGATGTATGATTTATTGTTTAAGAATGCCTGTCTACTGGATGGCAGCGGCGCACCCTGGCAAAAGGGGGATTTAGCCGTCAAAGACGGAAAAATCGTGGCGGTCGGTTATGTTCCGTCCGAGCAAGCCAGGGAAGTCATTGATGCCAGCGGCTTGGTACTCGCTCCGGGATTTATCGATATTCACTCTCATTCCGATTTTTCCATCACCCAAGTTGGACTGGCGGAAAGCCGCATCCTGCAGGGGGTGACCACCGAACTGGGCGGTGACTGCGGACTCTCCGCGGCTCCGGTCAATCCGGAAAAACTGGACTTACTGAAACGCTATGTCGGTTTTTTGGATCCGGGTATGGAATTTTCCTGGCAGAGCTTTGGCGAATATCTGGATCAGATGGAAGCGGCCGGTTACAGCTGCAACTACGGCGGCATGATCGGTCACGGCACGGTGCGTTTGGCCGTGATGGGTTTTGACGACCGCAAACCGAGTGCTGAAGAGATGGCACGGATGCAGCGACTGACCGCCGAATCCATGCAGCAAGGCGCTTTTGGTCTTTCCAGCGGCCTGATCTATCCGCCCGGTTGCTATGCCGATGTGGACGAATTGGCGGAAGTTGCCAAAGCGATCGCGCCGTACAAGGGTTTTTATGAAACACATATGCGCGATGAGAATGACTACATTCTTGATTCTGTACGGGAGACGATCGAGGTTGGCCGCCGCGCCGGCATTGCCGTACAATGTGTCCATCATAAAGTCACCGGCCGCAAAAACTGGCGCATTTCCAGTTATGCGACGCTTGCCTGTATTGAAGCTGCCCGCCGGGAAGGAATCGATATCACCCTGGATCAATATCCCTATATTGCCTCTGCCACGACCCTGACCTCGATGCTGCCGAAATGGGCTTTTGTGGGCGGTATGGATGAGATGATCAAGCGGCTGGAGGATCCAGGCGACAGAGCCAGGATGCGCGCCGAAATACTGGCTCATTTTAAAAAATCGCTGCGACGCTTCAGTGATATCGTGATAGCAGATCTGCCCAGCGCAGCCAATAAACACCTGATCGGTAAGAATATCGAAGAAATCGCCATGCTGCAGGGCAAGGACCCAATCGATGCCGTCCTCGATCTGATCATTGCGGAAAAAGGCACCGTCAATCAGATTACTTTTGGTATGTGCGAAGAAGATGTGGAAATGATCATGAAACACCCGTTGGTGATGATCGGTTCCGATGGCAGCGCACTGCCCTTGAGCGGCAGTGATATTCCGCATCCGCGCAATTTCGGCACCTTCCCGCGCGTTCTGGGGCACTACTGCCGGGAACGCGGACTTTTTCCGCTGGAAACAGCCGTCTGGAAAATGACCGGTTTTCCGGCAGCGCGCATGGGCTTACCGGACAGAGGCCTCTTAAAACCAGGGTTCTGGGCGGATTTGGTCTTATTTGATGCTCAGACCATCATTGACACACCAACCTATACCAACCCCAAACAAGCCTGTCAAGGCATTTTACGCGTTTATGTCAACGGCGTACTGACCGCCAGGGATGGCCGGCACACCGGTGCCAAAGCGGGAAAGATTTTACGCAAAGGCAAATAAAGAGGAGGCAGAGATATGTTTGATTTGATCATTCGCAACGGATTCGTGCTGGATGGCAGCGGTGCCCCCGGCCTGAAACAGGATCTGGCGATCGCTGACGGCAAAATTGCAGCCATCGGCTATCCCTTAAGCGGCAAAGCGGAACGCGAAATAGACGCGGGCGGCTTGATTGTCAGCCCGGGTTTTATGGATATGCACAGTCATGCCGATCGCTCTATTCTGGCCAATCCCAAGGCGGAAAGCGCCATCCGTCAGGGCATTACTTTTGTCCTGGCAGGTCAATGCGGCGGTTCGGAAGCGCCGCTGACCGAAGCAGCGCGGCTTGAATTACAGAAAAAGCGGAAAACAAACGTAGACTGGCATACGATGGATGAATTTTTCAAACGATTGGAAGCGGATGGCATCGCCATCAATTTGGCCATGCTGATCGGTCAGGGCACGATCCGTCATCAGGTGATGGGTATGAACCCCGCTCAGCCCAGCGCGGAAGAACTGGCGCGGATGTGTCAGATGATTGATCAGGCCATGCAGGACGGCGCCTATGGCTTATCCAGCGGGCGCCGCTATCTGCCAGGTTCTCTGGCAAGCCATGAGGAAATTGTGGCAGTCAGCCGTCCGGTAGCCAAATACGACGGTTTATATGATTCCCATATCTACAATCAGGATCTGCAGGTAGAGCAGTCGCTGGCCGATCTGATCGATGTCGGCCGCCAAAGCGGCGCCAGACCGCATCTTGCGCATCAGAAGGTATGCGGCAAGCGCAATTGGGGCAAGTCGAAGGAATGCCTCGCCATGATGGAAGCAGCCAGAGCAGAAGGCATTGATATCCTGTCCGATCTTTACCTGCATCCTTATACGCAGATTTATCCCATTGCCACGCAAATGCCGGCATGGCTGCTGCAAGACGGCCTGGAAGCAGCGCTGCAAGCGATCAAAGCTCCGGAAATCTATCAGAAAGTTGCTGCGGAATTGGCTGCTTTTGAAACAGCCAATCCGGTGCGCTACCAATCGGTGCTGGGCAATGGCATCCTCTGGTGCCGGACAACCGCCGGCCTCGAGGGCCTCGATCTCGGCGAGGTGATGGCAAAATGGCAGTGCAATTACGCCGAGACGGTGCTGCGCTTATTCCTGGAGAATGAAGGTCAGGTCAAAACCGCCGGCATTATGGGTGAGGAAGATATCGCCCGTATCCTGAAACACCCCTGCTCCATGGTTGGAACCGACAGCTTTGTGGTGGATGAGCGCCGGATTGATCTCCTGGAAGCGCATCCGCGCAATTATGAAACCTATCCCGATACGATCGCCAAGTATGTGCGGCAGGAAAAACTGCTTGATCTGGCGACCTGCATT
>JAJFTT010000003.1 GCA_021372785.1 Negativicutes bacterium
TGGGTGTCAATCCCATTGCCGCAGCCATATTAAAAACGCCGCGGGACTGCGGCGCTGATATCGCCGTTGGCGAAGGGCAGCCGCTGGGTTTGCCTTTAGCCTTTGGCGGTCCTTATTTGGGATTTATGGCTACGACAAATGCTTTGATTCGCAGATTACCTGGTCGCATCGTCGGGGAAACCGTTGATCACGCAGGCAAACGTGCCTTTGTTTTGACTCTGCAAGCCAGAGAACAGCATATCCGGCGTGAAAAAGCCTCCTCGAATGTCTGCTCCAATCAGGCTCTGTGCGCCCTGACCGCAGCCGTTTATTGTTCTGCCATGGGACCGGACGGTCTGCAGGAAGTGGCCGAACAATGTCATGCCAAGGCGCATTATGCCGCCCGGCAAATATCCGCCATCCCGGGTTTTGCACTGCGTTATCAAGGAGAATTTTTTCATGAATTTCTCACGGAAACCCCCTGCTGCGCTGAAACGGTATTGGAAAAACTGGCCGAGAAAGATATCTTAGGTGGTTATCCCGTTTCCGGCGGTATTCTTTGGTGCGTTACCGAAATGAATTCCAAGACTCAAATTGATGCCTTGACCGCTGTTTTGAAGGAGGTCGGTTCAACATGCAGCTAATTTTTGAACGCAGTCGCAGCGGCAGAAGCTGTTCTATCCTGCCTGCTTGTGATGTCGAAAAAACCGCCCTGCCGGAAGCGATGAGAAGAGCTTTTGCACCCCGGCTGCCGATGGTTTCGGAAATTGACCTCAGCCGTCATTACTCTGAACTGGAAAAACATATTCATGGGGTAAATGACGGTTTCTACCCCCTCGGTTCCTGCACGATGAAATACAATCCGCAGATCAATGAAGAAATAGCCGCCTTAGCGGGTTTTACCGGGGTCCATCCACTGCAGCCCAGCGATACTGTCCAGGGCAGCCTTGAGGTTTTGGCAGCCACCAAAGCGATTTTGTGTGAGATCACCGGTATGGATGATATGACTTTCCAACCGGCCGCCGGAGCGCACGGGGAATTGACGGGCATGCTGATGATCAAAGCTTATCATCAGAGCAAAGGTCAGAGCAAGCGCAACAAAATCATCGTGCCGGATACGGCGCATGGCACCAATCCTGCTTCTGCTGCGATGGCCGGTTTCACTGTGATCAGCATCGCCTCCAACGCCAAAGGCTGCGTCGATCTGGATTTGCTGCGGCAGGCAGTCGGACCTGATACAGCCGGTCTGATGTTGACCAATCCCAACACGGTGGGGATCTTTGATGAAAACATTCTGGAAATCACCAAAATCATCCATGAAGCCGGCGGTCTCAATTATTATGACGGCGCGAATCTCAACGCGATTATGGGCATCGTCCGTCCGGGTGAGATGGGCTTTGACGTGATTCACTTGAATTTGCATAAATCCTTTGCTACTCCGCATGGCGGTGGCGGACCCGGTTCCGGTCCGGTCGGCTGCAAGGCTTTTTTGGCGCCCTTTTTACCGCTGAATAATCCGGCAATCGCAGCGGATGGTACCTACTGCCTCAGTCAGCCGGAGCAATCCATCGGCAGCGTCAGGACCTTCTATGGCAATTTCCTGGTTGTGGTCAAGGCGCTGACTTATCTATTGACCTTAGGCGCCGAAGGGATCCCCGAAGTTGCCGCCAATGCGGTTTTAAACGCCAATTACCTGCGCGTTCTCTTGTCTGAAAAATATGAGATTGCCTTCAATGGGATTTGTATGCACGAATTCGTCATCAGCCTGGCGCGTCTGCATCAGCAAAATGGTGTATCCGCCATGGATATTGCTAAAGCAATTCTCGATAACGGCATGCATCCCCCCACCATGTATTTCCCGATGATTGTGCAAGAAGCGCTCATGGTAGAACCGACCGAGACAGAAGCGAAAGAAACCTTAGACGCGGCGGCGGCAATTTATCTCGCCATCTATGAGGAGGCCCTAGCCAATCCACAATCCCTGCACGATGCCCCCATCACAACACCAGTCGGCCGTTTGGATGAAGTCGGTGCTGCCCGCAACCCGAGAGTAAGATATCAATTCTAGCCGTATTTCAAGAAAAAGGAGTAACTGCCGTCATGCTGGAAGCTTTGAAATACCTTACGGTGCCGCAAACCGACCCCTATCATAACCTGGCTTTGGAGGAGCATCTGTTGCGTACAGTTCCTTCTGACACCGTGATTCTCTATCTTTGGCAGAATCAAAACACGGTGGTGATCGGACGCAACCAAAACGCCTGGCGTGAATGCAATGTCAGCCGCCTGGAACAGGACGGAGCCAGTCTTGCCCGCCGTCTGTCCGGCGGCGGCGCCGTCTTTCACGATTTAGGCAATTTGAATTTCACTTTTCTGGCTCAGAAACCTTGTTTTGATATCAATAAGCAATTGCAGGTCATCCTGCTTGCGCTAAAGCAATGGGGTCTTTCTGCCGAAATCAGCGGCCGCAACGATATCACCATCGCAGGCAAGAAGTTCTCCGGCAATGCGTTTTACCAGAGTCAGACCGGCTGCTATCATCATGGCACACTACTGGTCGATGTCGATTTCAACAAACTGCAGCAATATCTGCAGGTCTCAGCAGAAAAACTGACAGCCAAAGGCATCGCTTCGGTCCAGTCCAGGGTGATAAACCTGTCGAGTCTCAATTCAGGCCTCACAACCCAAAATCTGCAGCCCGCTTTATGGCAGGCTTTTGCTGCGGTTTATGGCTTACAACCACAGCCGGTCGAATTGACCCCGGCAGACAAAGCAAATGTGCAGCGGCTCAGAGAAAAATATGCTTCCTGGGATTGGAATTATGGTCAACCGTTCCCTTTCGGCATCGAATGGGCAAACCGCTTCCCTTGGGGTGAAATACAAATCCAAGTTCAGGTCAATAACGGCTGTATCAGCGAAGCACATGTTTATACCGATGCAATGGCGGTCGATTTCGCCGCTGAATTGGCCGCTTCATTTACAGGCTGCCGTTTGCAAAAAGACGCACTGCAGAGGGCTTGCGCTGCGCTGCCGTTAGCGAATGATTTTACCGATGCCATGCGCGCGCAAATTCAGAGCTTATTTGAGAACCTATAGGGAGGAGAGGATAGATCGATGTCAGACCATTATCAATTAATGGTACTCGGCGCAGGTCCCGGCGGCTATGTGGCTGCCATCCGAGCGGCTCAATTAGGCCTGCACACCGCGTTGGTCGAAAAGGATTTGGTCGGCGGTACTTGCCTGAACCGAGGCTGCATTCCCACCAAAACGATCCTGCATAGTACTGAACTGCTCCGGGAACTGCGGGATGCGGAAAAGCTTGGCATTCATGCAGACAACCTGGCTTTTGACTTCACCGTTCTGCATCAACGCAAAAATGAAGTGGTCAGCCAGCTGCGTTCCGGTATTGAACAACTCGTCAAAGCCAATCTAATCGATTTGATCCGGGGTACCGCCACCATTCTTGCAGAAAATAAGGTGAGAGTCGGCGCGCAGGAATATACAACCGGGCATATTCTGATTGCTACCGGTTCAGAACCTGCCTTGCCGCCGATTCCCGGACTGAATCTGCCCAATGTCGTTACCAGCGATGATTTGCTTGGCAATCCCAAGGCGTTCTACCAACGTCTGATCATCATTGGAGGCGGGGTGATCGGTGTAGAATTTGCCGGTATTTTTGCTGCTCTAGACTGTCAGGTCTCAATTATTGAAATGATGGATCGAATTCTACCACAGATGGACCGTGAGGTCTCTCAAAATCTGACCATGATTTATAAAAAACGCGGTATCACAGTCAACACCGGTTGCCGCGTGGAGAAGATCGAGCAAGCAGAAAATGGTCTGATTTGCCGCTTCAGCAAACAGGATCAGAGTTTTGCTCTGGAGGCGGACGGAATTTTGGTCGCCAGCGGCCGCAAAGCCAACACGGCCGGTCTCTTGGCTGATGGTTTGAATCTCAACCTGCAGCGCGGTCAGATCCCGGTCAACGACCATTTTGAGACGTGCATTCCGGGTATCTATGCCATCGGTGACGTTGTTTATGGCAGCCTTCAACTGGCTCATCTGGCTTCCGCGCAAGGCATCAATGCCGCCTCAGCCATTGCCGGTTTGCCGATGCCGGTTGACAGCCAAACTGTCCCCTCCTGCATCTATACCCGTCCTGAAATTGCTACGGTCGGCATCAATGCCGATACAGCCAAAGCCATGGGAATTGCAGTAAAAGTCGGCAAATATTCTATGCTGGGCAACAGTAAATCCATCATCGCCCAGGCGGACCGCGGCTTTATCCGGATCGTCAGCGATGCCGAAACCGGTATTATTTTAGGTGCTCAGCTGATGTGTGAACGGGCAACCGACATGATCAGCGAATTTACCACCGCTGTTTCCAATCGCTTAACCGTCGAGCAAATGAGCCGCGTCGTGCGACCGCATCCTACCTTTAACGAAGCCGCCAGCGAAGCCTTGGAGGATATCCTGGGTAACGCGATCCATTCGGCACCAAAAAGAAGATAAGCAAAACAAAAAATAAGCAGAGGTGCTGTCCTGACCTGTGTCTTGAAAACACAGATCAGGCAGCACTTTTTATTTTATAGAAAAAGAATGTGCTTTATTTACCTGGCTTCCCGTTTAATTATAACAAGGAAGAGCATTCCGAAATATTCCGGAGCAAT
>JAJFTT010000004.1 GCA_021372785.1 Negativicutes bacterium
ACTGGGTGTCATCCCAAGACACGTTCTGGTCAATCATCTCGGGGATTTTTAACAGTCGACAATAAGCTGCGATCAATGACGAAGCACCAGACGAACTGACCATCAGGCTCGATAAATCCATGGTAGCAAGCACCTCCTGAATTATTCGGGGGGTACTTCGACGCCGGCAATGCCTGTACCTTTGTAAATTTTTCCATATTTTAAAATTATTTTTTATACCCGTGCAGGGTGCGGAAAATAGGTTATAGGATGGTTGTCGGTAGCGAAACTAAAATGCATACCCCT
The DNA here is from genome assembly GCA_021372785.1 of Negativicutes bacterium. Classification (NCBI taxonomy): domain Bacteria; kingdom Bacillati; phylum Bacillota; class Negativicutes; species Negativicutes bacterium. The sequence continues at coordinate 286 of JAJFTT010000004.1, forward strand.
GTTATATAGCAGCGTGGAATAATTAAAAGATATAGGTAAAATTAAAAGATTTAACCTTGATATGTTTCCTCTTACCGTCTGCCGTGAAGCTACAAAAAAGATGCCGTACTCCTCTGGTATCTCATTGGCGGAAGGATACATTTTGAGAATATAACCTGCATTCGTCTTAGAATGAAACCCAAAAAAGGCATAAAAAGCGGGGTAACTTTGTTGGAAAATACTCAGCTTTTTCCAGGATTCATTTGTTTTAGATTTACAGATAAATTGGAATTGTCATGCCAGTATGAATTCGTACTCCTTTACAATATGGCCATTGGAAAACTCAAAGATATCGCACGAGCACTCGCCCAAATTGTTTCTCAGGATGGCGACAATACGGGTTCCATCGAAGCTTTGATGCAGAGCTTCACATACAAAGGTATTATCGCTGTCCTTGTATGATTCCATCATAGCGGCAAGGTAATTATCTATTCCTCTAGTGGTTTTAACATGTTTAGAATGCAACTCCCAAACCACATCCGGCGAAAGGAACTGCCGATATGTTGTCCAGTCCCGTTTATTCTCTGCATCGAAAAATGCTAGGAGTAATTCTTTTGTATTCACATAAATCCCCTCCAAATTCCTGCTTGCCGATATGTCATCTATGGAATGCCCTAAAAAACACAAGGCCGAGAAACACACTTTTCGGGTCCGTTTATTGCTCATTTTTGTTCAAAACCACTACATACATATAGTGGTTGAATTCCCTCCCTCATCCGCTTAACCACATTTCGTAAGCAGCACCACCGTCTCAACGTGCGTTGTCATGGGGAACATATCCACTGCCTGGCCGCTGACCACTTCATAACCTAAGTCACGCAGAAGCGCCACATCACGTGCCAGGGTGTTTGGGTTACAGCTGACATAAATCAGATTATTGATTCTGGCTTTGGCAATTGCCTGCAGGAATTCGGGCTGACAGCCCTGCCGGGGCGGATCGAAGACAGCACAGTCGACGCTAATCCCCTGCTGTGCCAGTTTTGGCAAGACATCTTCGCATTTACCGGTATAGTAGGTTGCGTTGCTGACCCGGTTTTGCAGGGTGTTTTTCTCCGCGTCTTTAACTGCCACCGCAGCAATTTCCACCCCGATAATCTGCTGTAAGTCTAGGGCGCTTAGCTCAGCATCTGCGTTTCCTTGCCATTTGGCTAAGAATAAGCCGATGGAACCGATGCCGCAGTAAGCATCCAGCAAGCGAACCGCGCCTGCTTTTTTAGCATAAGCAGCCACAATTTGATAGAGCCGTTCGGTTTGAAAGCGATTGACCTGGAAAAAGGAGCGATCCGAAACAAGAAAAGTCGCCTCGCCAATCTGGTCTTCCAGCGTATCAAAGCCCCAGAGCAATCTGCTCTTTTCGCCCAGTACGGTATTGCCTTTTTCTGTGTTGTAGTTTAAGACAATGCCGCTCAGTTCCGGAATCTGCTGCACTAAATTTTCAATCATTTGCTTTTCATCCGGAATGGTCAGTCCGTTGATCACGAGTGTCAGCAGAGCAAGCGTGTCTTCACGGTTGGTGCGAATCATGATGTGGCGCAGCAATCCGTTATTGGCTGTTTCATGGTAAAAGGAAAGTTTGCTCCGGAAAATTTCTTCCCGCACAATCTGCAGCACTTTGTTACCCAGGGGAGACTGCAGCAAGCAGCGCTTGATGTCGACAATGCGATGACTGTTTTTTTCATATAGGCCAATCACTTTTTTACCGTCCTGCAGACCTGCCGGCATCTGAATCTTATTACGGTAGGCATAGGGCTGCTCTGCTGCCAAAATCGGCTGCAGTTCGGGTTCGATTTTAGCCAAACGCCGCAGTTGTTCTTTTACCTGCAGTTCTTTCCAGGCTGTTTGCGCTTCATATTGCCAATGCTGCAGCTGACAGCCGCCGCACTGCGCGTAATACTGGCAAGGCGGTTGCTGCCGCTGCGGCGAGCTGACCAGGATTTCCAAGAGGGTTGCCCGGAGAAAGGTTTTGTGAATCTCATTGATTTCAGCTTTGGCGGTTTCTCCCGGCAGCAAGCCATCGCAGAAGACAGCCAGGTTTTGGTAACGGGCGACCCCTTCCCCGTTGATGCCAATGTTGTCGGCCGTGATTTCTATCTGCTGATGCACACTGAAGCTCATATTGCCGGCTGCGGCTGTTTGTTTGTTGCCCGGCAGACTCCAGCTGTTTTTTTGCTTTGCCATTTAAATCTCCTCGCCAATGATTTGTATTTCCGGTTCCAGCCGGATGCCGGATTGCCGCAAGACAGTGCTTTGAATGTATTGAATCAATTGTAAAACATCGCTGGCCGTGGCATGGCCAAGGTTGATGATGAACCCCGCATGCAGTTCGGAAACTTGGGCGTCACCGATGCGATAACCTTTCAGCCCGGCCTGTTCAATCAGCGTGCCGGCAAAATTCCCCGGCGGACGCTTGAAAACACTGCCGGCGCTGGGATACTGCAGCGGTTGTTTGCTGCGCCGTTTGGCGCTTAAATCATCCATCTGCGCCTTGATTTCTACCGGATCTTTTGCTGTCAACTCTAATTCGGCGCTCAAAACGATCAGCTGCTGCTCCAGCGCGGTGGAATGCCGATAAGAAAAGTTCATTTCCTGATTGCTGAGCCGGATGATTTGTCCCATTCGATTCAGCGCCGTTACCTGCAGTACCACTTGCTTCATTTCACCGCCATAGGCGCCGGCATCCATCGCCACCGCCCCGCCCAAGCTGCCGGGAATGCCGCAGGCAAATTCCAAACCGCTCAAGCCTTGTTCGTAAGCAAAGCGCGCCAAAGCAATCAGCCTCGCGCCTGCTTCCGCCCTGATTGTGGTTTTAGTAAGCAGCTCCATCCGGCTGTAACGGTCGGCCAAAACAATCACCAAACCGCGGATGCCGCCGTCCCGCACAATCAGGTTGCTGCCTTTGCCGATCACCAGATAGGGCAATTCGTTCCGGTTGGCATATTGCACCAAGCGCACAATCTCCGTCGCCGTGCTCGGTTCCGCCAGCAAATCGGCCGGACCGCCGAACTGAAAGCTGGTGAAACTTGCCATGCTGGCGTTTTGCAACAGGCGGATTTCCGGCATTGACTCTTGTATGTCCGCAAAATGGTCCTTCATAAAGGTTCCCTCCATTGATTTTTTCTTTTTTACAGAGACTGCAATCGACACCCTCGCTGTACGACACCCTGATATCGATTGCGGTTCCTGTAAAAAAGGGGTCATCTCTGAAAACGAGATGGCCCTCTTACAGCGACGAAGCTGCCTTGCAGCAGGATTAAACCAGACGCAGCGCAAATTCCGGACAACCCGGACGGCAGTAACCGCAGAGCAGGCATTTGCTGTCGTCGATCACGGCATGACCATTGATCACATGAATGGCCATGCTGGGGCAGGTTTCTTCGCAATTACCGCAACCAATACAGTTGCCCAGTACAATCATGCGCTTATTGACTTCGGGAGAAGGCAGCTCTTCCACGGGAATCGGCTGATCGTTGAAAATCTTCAGATCCATCTGCAGTTCTTTTTCATTGACCACGCCAACCGCCACGCTGGCAAACTCTTCCATTCCACGGACATAGTTGATCGAATCCACCAAGTCGCCAATCAGATGACCGCCGGCCAGTGATTTCATGGCATAGAGGCCTTTGCCGGCATTGTAGCAGGCTTTGACAGCAGCGATCATGCCGTTCAGATCACCTTGCAAAATGCCCATGCCAATTTTATTGATGATGGGAAAAACCACATCGAATTCCGGTCGGCTGGCGGCAATTTGGCAAACGTCCACGGCATGCGTGGAAATTCCCACTGCTTTGATGTAGCCTTTGGCCTTCATATCCACCAGGCACTCAATGGCGCCGGCCCGCTCGTCAAACACCGTGTGGTTGGCGCGGGCGGCATGAAGATCAAAAATGTCAATGCAGTCGCGGTTCAATTCTTTGCGGGCCGCTTCCACGCTCTTCTGCATAGCCGCATAGGTGGTCGACGCCGATTTGGTGGCAATCACCACATTGCCCTGAAAACCGCGCAGCGCCTGCTCGATATAATCGTGGGTATGATACATCTCGGCGGTATCCAGAAAGTTGACGCCGTGTTCCACAGCGGAACGGATGATGCGGCTTCCCTCCTCAATCGGAATATTACGTTGTACAGGACCCATCGGTAAAATGCCGAGACACATCTGGGTTACTTCAATACCGGTCTTGCCTAACAGTTTTTTCTTCATTTCTTCTCCAACCTTTCCGATAACAATTGTTTGAATTCTGCTTCCGTGAGTACAGGTACAGCGAAAGCTTTAGCCTTTTCCACTTTGGAGCCGGGATTCTCCCCTGCCAGCACGTAATCGGTCTTTTTGCTGACCGAATCTACTGCTTTCCCTCCCTGTTTCTCTATGAAGTCGATTATTTCCTGCCTGCTGTAAGCGGAAAGTGTGCCGGTCACCACAAACTTTAAACCCGCGAGCGGTGCTTCCCCCGACGAATCCTGCGCTTGTTCGGCGGTCATTTTAACTCCGGCTTGCCGCAGACGCCGCAGGCGTTCCGCCGTTTCGCTTTGCGAAAAATAATTGACAATGCTCAAGGCAATGACCGGACCGACGTCTTCCACCTGCTGCAGCTGTTCGGCAGTTGCCTGCGCAAAAGCTGTCATGCTCTGAAAACGTCTGGCTAAGACAGCGGCGGTCTTTTGCCCAACATGGCGTATCCCCAAAGCAAAGATCAAGCGTTCCAAACCTCTGTTTTTGCTTTGCTCAATGGCGTTGAGCAGGTTTTCCGCCGATTTTTCCGCAAAACGCGGCAGTTCCAGCAGATTCTCTTTCCGGATAAAGTAAAGGTCAGCCACATCGGCAATCAATTGCTGCTGCAGCAGCAACTGCACGTTCTGCGGCCCCAACCCCTCAATATCCATCGCCGCACGGCTGCCAAAATGCACGATATTCTCCAGCACCTGCGCCGGGCAGGCAAGATTAGGGCACCGCCAGGCGGCTTCACCCGGGTCCCGGTAGAGCTTATGACCGCAAACCGGACAATTTTCCGGCATCTGAAATGGCACTTCTCTGCCGGTCCGCTTTTCTGTCAGTACAGAAATCACTTCCGGAATGATTTCTCCCGCTTTGCGCACTAAGACCTTGTCGCCGAGCATTAAGTCTTTCTCGCGAATCAGATCCTCATTATGCAAAGAAGCGCGTCCAACGAGACTGCCGGCTACCCGTACCGGTTCCAGCACCGCCGTCGGGGTTACCACACCGGTGCGGCCAAGCGTCAGTTCAATGGCCAGCAGCGTCGTTTCCACTTCTTCCATGGGGAATTTATAGGCAACCGCCCAGCGAGGGGCCTTTGCTGTCTGTCCCAGTTCCCGGCGAATAGCCAGGTCGTTGATTTTAATCACCAAACCGTCGATATCATAATCCAAATTGCGGCGCTGATCCTGCCAGGCCAGGCAGTAGGCCAAAATCTCAGTCGGATCATTGCTGATCAGGCGCAGCGGATTGACCCGAAAGCCCAGTCGCTGCAGATACTGCAGCGTTTCTTCATGTGTGGTAAAAGGAGTTCCGTTCTGCCATTCCAGGCTGTAAAAAAAGCTGTTCAAATTACGGCTGGCCGCCACCTGCGCATCCAATTGCCGCAATGAACCGGCTGCCGCATTGCGCGGATTGGCAAAGAGCGGTTCTCCGTTCAGTTCGCGCTGGGCATTGAGACGTTCAAACGATTCGCGCGGCAGATAGGCTTCGCCGCGGACTTCCAGATCAACATCCTCTGTCAGTTGTTTGGGCACCGAGCGAATCATCCTGACGTTGTGCGTGATGTCTTCACCGCTCATCCCGTCGCCGCGAGTCGCTCCCACCTTCAACTTGCCTTTTTCATAACTGAGCACCAAGGTTAAACCATCAATCTTCGGTTCGACCACAAAGGTGATCGGGCCGTATTCGGCTGTGATTTTCGTCAGCCAGCCGCGCAGTTCTTCCGTGCCGAAGACGTTCTCCAGACCCTGTTTTAAGGTGCGATGCGGATGGCTGGCGAACTTTGCCACCACACTGCCGCGCACTTTTTGGGTAGGCGAATCGGGCGCCGCCAACATGGGATATTCCGCTTCCAGCGCCTGCAGCTGCCGAAAGACCAAATCGTATTCCGCATCGCTGACCAACGGTGCATCCAGCTGGTAATAAGCTTCGTCATAGCGCTGCAGCAATTGCTGCAATTGGCGCATCTTGAGCAAAACATCCTCCATTGTCATGATTCCACCCTTTCCAGCGCAGCATATTTCACAATTAAACGCTTCAAACCCACGTTGGGGAATTCCACCAGGATTTCCTGGCTGTCTCCCGTACCGTTGCTTTCCAGCACCTGGCCGTTGCCCCAGATTTTATGTTTGACCGTTTCACCAGCCGCAAAGTTGACGATTGTTTTTGTTGGTTTGGTTGAACTCTGTCCTGCTGGTTGCGCAATTTTCTTCCCGCTGTCAGCCGCGGGTTGTTTTTCTTGCTCTGCCGCCTTTTCTTGCTTCCATTCCGTTACTTTACTCCAAGCAATCGGAATCAACGGTTCCTTCTCTGCCGCCGCTTTCCTGCTGCGTGTTGCTTTGGGTTCCTGCAGCAGATCCTCCGAAATTTCATCGATAAAGCGAGAGCGGCGGTTATAGTTGGTTGCACCGTAGGTCTGGCGCTGCCTGGCATAGGAGAGAAATAGGAGATCTTTAGCCCGGGTCATGCCCACATAGCAGAGACGGCGCTCTTCTTCCATGGCGTTATCGTCATAGATGGCGCGCGCAAAGGGGAAAATCCCCTCTTCCAGGCCGGTCAGAAAGACCACCGGAAATTCCAAACCTTTAGCCGCGTGCAAAGACATCAGCGTCAGCTGGCGGTCGGCCGGATTGCTGCCTTCCGCTTCGTTTTCGGAGTTGAGCGAAGCGTTGGTTAAAAAGCCTTCCAGACTGAGATCCATGTCCGGTTTCTTTTCATATTCCACCGCCACGTTAACAAATTCCATCAGATTCTGCACCTTGTCTTCGCTGTCCGGGTCAGGACTAGCCTGCAGTTCCTGCAGATAACCGCTGCTTTCAATCACCGTTTTCACCATTTCACTGACTGATAAATAGGCGGACATCTTACGGTAATTGTCCAGTTGCTGCACGAATTCGCGCAGCTTTTTCGCCACCCGCGCCTGCAATTCCGGAATGGCATCGGCTTCTTCCAGGGCGGCGTAATAGGGGATGCCCATTTCGCGGGCAAACGCGTCGATATGGCTGAAACTGGTTTCGCCGATCCCGCGGCGCGGTACGTTGATAATGCGTCTGAGCGCGACGTCATCATAAGGATTGACCAGCACATGCAGGTAGGCGATGATATCTTTCACTTCTTTGCGGCTGAAAAATTTCAGACCGCCAATCAGGATATAAGGCAGCGCATTTTCGTTGCAGACGTCCTCAAATTTCCGCGACTGGGCATGGGTGCGATAAAGAATGGCAAAGTCCTGGTTCTGATAACCCTTTTCCCGTTTCAGCCGATCGATCATGCTGATGACGGTACGGGCTTCGTCCGTTTCGTTTTCGGTTTCCAGCAGGGTGACTTTTTCTTTGCTCCGCTTTTCAGTCCAAAGTTTTTTCTCTTTGCGCTGCGTGTTGTTCCGAATCACATCGTGCGCCGCATCCAGGATGTTCTGCGTGGAACGATAATTCTGCTCCAATTTGATCACGGTCGCGCCGGGATAATCCCGTTCAAAGTTGAGAATGTTGGAAATATCGGCGCCGCGCCAGGAATAGATGCCCTGGTCTTCGTCGCCGACCACACAAAGATTGCCTTTTTCCCCGGCCAGCAGGTTGATCAAACGATACTGAGTAAAGTTGGTATCCTGGTATTCATCAACCATGATATATTGGAAGCGATTGCGGTAACGCTCCAGCACTTCCGGGCAGGTTTGAAAGAGACGTACGGTCAGATTGAGCAGATCGTTAAAATCGAGCGTGTTGTGCAGCATCGTGTATTGCTCATAAGCCTGCAGGATACCGGCAAGATTGCGTTCGAACAGATCCTTAGCCGTACGCGCCAGCTCGGCCCCGGAGCCCATTTTATTCTTGACTTTGTCAATCGCGTCGGCAACGATGGCCGGTTTGTATTTCTCTTCATCCAGATTGCGCTCTTTCAGCAGACGTTTGATCACTTTTAGGCTGTCGTCCTGATCCAAAATCGTAAAATTGCGCTGATAACCCAAATTTTCGATATCCTGACGCAGAATACGCACACACATGGCATGAAAGGTGCTGATCCAGATGCGCGAACCTTGCTCGCCAACCATCGCGAGAATACGCTCTTTCATCTCCTGCGTGGCTTTATTGGTAAAGGTAATGGCCAGGATGCGTGCCGGATCGACGCCCTGTTCCAGCAGCCAGGCAACCCGATAGGTCAATACTCTGGTTTTGCCGCTGCCGGCACCGGCGATGATCAGCAGCGGTCCTTCGGTCTGCCGGACGGCTTTTTCTTGTTCCGGATTCAATAAATGAGCCAGTTCCATCCGCTCCCACCCTTTCCGTTATCTTACAGCTCGTTGCTTTAAAAATTCGCCTCGCAGCCGGCAAAATCCTGTCAGGGGCAAAAGAAAAGCGTGTCCCTGCGGCAACGATCAAGGGACACACTTCTTACAATTTCGCTTATTCTTTGATTCTGGAAGCGGAATGGCCCTGCGCTACGCGGTAACGGGCGGTTGGGTCAAGAATTTTTTTGCGTAAGCGAATGCTCTTGGGCGTGACCTCCACCAGTTCATCCTCTTCAATATATTCCATCGCCTGCTCCAGCGTCATTTTCTTGGCCGTTTCCAGATGCATTGATTCGTCCGTTGCGGAAGAACGCATATTGGAGACATGTTTTTTCTTACAGACATTGACATCGATATCGTCTTCTCTGGTGTTTTCACCCACAATTTCACCGCGATAGACTTCAGTGCCCGGTTCGAGGAACATAATGCCTCTGTCCTGCAGGGCGTGCAGAGCATAACCGGTGGTTTCACCGTCTTCCCAGGCGACCAAAACACCGCGGCTGCGTTTGCCGACATCACCTTTATAGGCTTCGAAGCTGTGGAAAACATGATTCATGATGCCATAGCCTTTGGTCAGCGTCAGATAGTCGGAACGGAAGCCAATCAAACCGCGCGCCGGTATGGTAAATTCCAGGCGCAGCTGACCTTCCGAGAGATGATGCATATTCTTCATTTCGGCTTTGCGCGGCCCGAGCAATTCCATCACGGGGCCCATCGTTTCTTCCGGTAAGTCCAGCACCAGGTATTCAATCGGTTCGACTAAAACGCCGTCGACGATTTTGGTGATGACACGCGGTTTGGAAATTTGCATTTCGTAACCTTCGCGGCGCATGGTTTCAATCAAAATGGAAAGATGCAGCTCGCCGCGGCCGCAGACTTCGTAAGAATCAGGGGAATCGGTTTCCCGCACCCGCAGAGAAACATTTTTCTCCAGCTCGCGCATCAGACGGTCGCGCAGATGTCGGGTAGTGACAAAAGTACCTTCCCGACCGGCAAAAGGACTGTTGTTGACCATAAAATTCATCGACAGGGTCGGCTCATCCACCGGCATCATCGGCAGTGTCTCCGGAAAATCCGGGTCACAGATGGTTTCACCGATGTTGATGTCTTCCAAACCCACTATGGAAACCAATTCTCCTGCCGAGACTTCGGTTTCTTCCTTGCGCTTGAGACCGGCAAAGGTGTAGAGTTTGCTGATCTTGCCTCTGTTCATGCTGCCGTCCGGCCGGCAGACCACCACTTGCTGATTGACTCTGGCGGTGCCGCGCATAATCTTGCCGACCGCCATGCGGCCGACATAATCATCGTAGTCCAGCGTGCTGATTCCCATTTGCAGAGGACCTTCCGCATCGCCGTCGGGAGCGGGAATGGTGTTGACAATCATTTCAAAAATCGGCTGGATATTATCCTGCATGGCATCCAGCTGAGTACCGGCTACGCCGGCACGGGCAGAGCAATAAACCACCGGAAAATCCAATTGGTCTTCCTCCGCATCCAGGGAGAGGAAAAGATCGAGAATCTCATCCACAACTTCAACGGGACGGGCGTCTTTGCGGTCGATTTTATTGATCACGACCACAGCCTTTAAGCCATGTTCCAAAGCCTTCTTCAGGACATAGCGGGTTTGCGGCATGGGGCCTTCAAAGGCATCCACCACCAAAATGACGCCGTCCACCATACCCAGGATCCGTTCCACTTCACCGCCGAAATCAGCATGGCCGGGGGTATCCACAATATTGATCTTGATACCCCGGTAAACAACAGCGGTGTTTTTGGATAATATGGTAATACCGCGTTCGCGCTCCAAATCATTGGAGTCCATCACGCGTTCCTGTACTGCTTCATTCGCGCGGAAAATACCACTTTGCCGCAGCATTGCGTCGACCAGCGTGGTTTTGCCGTGATCAACATGGGCAATAATGGCAACATTTCTAATATCATTTCTTAACAAGGTATCACTCTCCACCGCAGACTTATGATTTCCATTTCATTACAATAATATAGTATAATATTTTCCGGCGCATAAGTCAAACAGAACGGCCTATGTTTCATGTTCCTACATGAACCCACATCTTCGGGATGGGTCATTTTTCTGATCGTCCGGGTAAACATTGCCGTAGGCAGAGATCTCCTTTTTCAGTGTCAGCAACAGCGAAAACGCTGTTGATCAGAGCAAAAAGCGCTGCCGAACAATTGCCGCAATCGTTTTTGCCATCTCCGCCGGTGCGGCGGTGCTGTCTATTTTTACAAAGCGCCGCGGCTCCTGATCTGCCAGCAACTGATAGAGCGCTCTGACTTTGTCTTCGTAAACGATGCCTTTGCTTTCCAAACGATCGCCTTCTCCTCGCCTGGCAATCCGTTTCATCGTCTCTTCCGCCGGCAGATCCAGCCAAAAGGTGAGATCCGGCTTTAAACCATTGACCGCCAACTGATTGACGGCGCGGATAAAATCCAGTTCCAGACCGGCCGCACCCTGAAAGGCGATGCTGGAATCCACAAAACGATCGGACAGCACAAATTGACCTTGCCGCAGCGCCGGATTGATTACCTGGCGCACGTGCTGACAACGATCTGCGGCGAATAGAAAAACCTCGGTGGCGGGCAAAATATCCAGATCTTTGCGATCCAGCACCAAATTGCCGATCACGACGCCAACCTCCGTGCCGCGCGGTTCACGGGTGACCAAAACCGCGGCGCCCAATTTTTGCAATGTTTCCGCCAGACGTGTGATTTGCGTTGTCTTACCGCTGGCATCGATTCCCTCAAACGTGATGAAAGGCATCCTTTAGACTCCTTTTCCCAAAAATTCCAATTTCTCCGGCAAATCATCCAAAGAGCGCAGACCAAAATGGCTCAAAAACAAATCGGTCGTGGCATAAAGATTCGCTCTGCCGGCTCCCGGCTTTTTCCCGACTTCAGCGATCAAGCCCAGAGACAGCAATTGATTGATGGCATAATCGGCGCTGACGCCGCGGATCAACTCCACTTCCTGACGGGTGACCGGCTGCTTGCCAGCCACAATCGCCAGCGTTTCCAAGGTGGTTGGCGACAATTTTCGCGGTTTATTCAGCGACTGCAAAAAATAGCGCAGGCGTTTGGCATAATCCGGTTTGGTCACCATCTGCCAGCCGTTGGCAACCGGCAGCAAGGTACAACCGCGCCCGGCATCGTTTGTCCAGAGCGCTGCCATTTCCTGCAGCTGCAGATCGGTCTCTGCCACCGTTTTGCCCAACAATTCCGCCAAACGCTCGGAGGGAACCGGTTCGCCGCTGATAAACAGCAGAGCTTCCAGCATCCCGTTTTCCTGTTCCGCCGGTAAATTGACCGGAGTCAGGGAAAGGTCCTGATTATCTTGCATCACTTACAACCTCTCCAATCCATAATTCACCATAAGATGTGGTTTGCTCGATCTTCAGCTGCTGCAGCCGGACCAATTCCAGCAAAGCCAGGAAAGTGGCCACCAGCAAATTGCGACGGCTGCCCGGACGGAACAATTGTTCAAACAGAATGCGGCCGCGGTTCTGTTGTAGGCGGGATAAGATATAGGTCATCTGATGTTCCAATTCATATTCTTCCGCTTCAATCACTTCATCGACATCCAGCATTTCATCGCTTGTTTGCAGCACGCGCTGAAAAGCGGTCAGCAAATCAAATAAACCGGTATGGCGCAGCCGATCCACCGGATCGATACCGATCTGAACTTCATCGGCGGGCCTTGCCACCCACCATTCGCGCTGTTCCGCCAGACGTGACAATTGTTGGGCGGCAGTCTGAATCCGGCGATATTCTTCCAGATGCGCTGCTCTGTCATAGGGTTCCTCCTCTTTTGCTGCTTCCGGCGGTTTGGGCAGCAGCAGTTGCATCTTCCATTCCATTAAAGTAGCCGCCAGCAGAATAAAAGCGGATGCCTCTTCGGAATCGAAGCCTTTCGGTTCCAAGTAAGCCATAAAATCATCGATCCAGGCCTTAATCTGCAGATCCAGCACCTTTTCTTTATCCTGCCGCATATACTCTAACGCACCGGCAGCCTCTCCCTCAAACCCGGGCATGGAAGTTTTAAAACTCATAGCCACCTCGAATCACGCTAGATAAACATTTGCACAATGGCAAGCAATGCATTCAGGAACAGATTGGCCAGCGGGCTGATCAGATAACGATAAGCGCCGGTGATCATCACAGCCAGCAAAATCAGGAGGCCGTAGCGATTCATGAAGTTCATATAGGCAAACGACTCTTTGACCGGCAGTAAGCCTTCCAGGACTTTCGAGCCATCCAGCGGCGGAATCGGGATCAGATTAAATAAGCCCAGGTTGACGTTATACATCAGGATACCCAGCAAAATTTTGATCAAATAGGAATTGAACAGGAGTGACGCGGGCAGGATGATGGTCAGCAAGCCATAGAGGACAGCGACCAGCAAAGCAGTCAGAAAATTGGCTGCCGGTCCGGCCAGAGCCACCATCAGCATACCCTGCCGTCTGTTTTTATAGTAGAAGGGGTTAACTTCCACCGGTTTACACCAGCCGAAGCGGAACAAAACCATCATAATGAAGCCGATGGGATCGATGTGATTCAAAGGATTAAAAGATAACCTGCCCTGTAATTTCGGTGTCGGATCTCCCAAATGGTACGAAATCCAACTATGCGCAAACTCATGCACCGTCAAAGCCAGCAATAATCCCGGAATATAAAAGAGAAAATCCGAATTCAAACCAAACATACTTCTACTTCTTTCTTTTTATAAATTTCCTGCTTATTTCAGATGAGCCGGAATCCGGTCCAGGCGGATCAAATCCTGAACCGTTTCGCGTTCTTCCATCAAATCCGCGCCGGCCGGGCTGATTAAAATCATCGCCGGACGGGTCACCCGGTTGTAATTGCTGGCCATGGAGTAGTTGTAAGCGCCGGTGGCAAAAACGGCAATCACATCGCCCGCCGCCACTGCCGGCAGCCACAGGTCCTTGATCAGAATATCTCCCGTTTCACAGTGCTTGCCTGCCAAATGGGCCTGCTGCAGCAAGGGCTGGTTCGCCTTATCCACCACCACCGCCTCATAGACGGCCTGGTACAAAGCAGGACGAATGTTATCGGACATGCCGCCGTCAACCGCAACATAACGCCGAATGCCCGGCACCTCTTTGATGCCGCCGATGGTATAGAGGGTAACGCCCGCTTCGCCGACAATGCTGCGTCCCGGTTCGACAAACAATTTTGGCAGCGGGAAATTATGCTTTGCCGCCTGCAAACGGACCTGATCTGCGATCTGCCGCACCGCCGCCTCCGGCTGCAGCGGCAAGTCTTCGGACGTATAGCGGATACCGATGCCGCCGCCCAGATTCAGTTCCGGCAGTGTGAGCCGATAGCGGCTGCGGATCTGTTCCAGCAAATCAAACATCAGTTCCACCGCCAGGCTGTAAGGTTCCTCTGCCATGATCTGGGAACCGATATGGCAATGAATGCCTTGCAGGTGCAGACGCGGCGTTTGCAGGATCGTCTGGATAGCGTCCTGCAACTGAGGATCGGAAATTCCCAGACCGAATTTGGAGTCGGTCTGCGCGGTACGGATGTATTCATGCGTATGCGCTTCCACACCGGGAGTAATGCGCAGCATCAGATCGGCCTGACAAGCCAATTCTTGCGTCAGTTGCTGCAGCAGCTGCAGTTCGTTCAGATTATCAACGACGATACGGCCAATGCCGGCCTGCAGCGCCAACTGCAATTCTTCTTGTGTTTTATTGTTGCCATGAAAAAGTATCTTCTCCGCCGGAAATCCGGCGCTGAGAGCGGTATAGAGTTCGCCGCCGCTGACCACATCGAGATACAGTCGCTCCTGTTCGATAATCCGGCAGACGGCCTGATTCAACAGCGCTTTGCCGGCATAGACAATCTGAGCGTTGGCATAATCGGCAAAACCGCGCCAATAGTCACGGCAGTGCTGACGAATCAGAGTTTCATCCATCACATAAAGCGGCGTCCCAAAACGGGCAGCCAAAGCGCTCAGTTCGATGCCGCGGGTTTCCAGATGCCCGAGACTGTTTATTGCAATTTGCGGGGGGCAGCGATAGCTTGGTCTCATGGTCTTCTTCACTCTTTCTCGAAAAATTGCAGGCTTGTCTTTTTTTCAGTTTGCGGTTCGCTGACTTCTGCGGTTTTGCTGCGGTCAAACAGCGCCTGCACAAAGACAGAGGGATCAAAATCGCGCAAGTCCTCAATGCCTTCGCCCAAACCGACCAACTTGACCGGCAGATGCAGTTGTTCCGCAATGGCAATCACAATACCGCCTTTGGCGGTACCATCCAGTTTGGTCAGAGCCAGGGCGGTCACCTTCGCCACCTCACTGAACGCCTTGGCCTGCAGCACCGCATTCTGACCGGTGGTGGCATCCAGCACGAGCAGGGTCTCATGCGGTGCGTCCGGTATTTCCCGCTGAATGATGCGGTAGATCTTATTCATCTCTTCCATCAAGTGCGATTTATTGTGCAGACGTCCTGCCGTATCAATCAGAATCAAATCGCTGTGCCGGGCTCTGCCGGCGTTGATCGTATCAAAAACGACCGCCGCAGGATCCGCTCCCGGCTGATGCCGGATGAGTTCCACATCGGCGCGCTCACACCAAATCGCCAATTGATCGATGGCGGCGGCGCGGAAGGTATCGGCGGCAGCCACCAGTACCTTCAAGCCCTGCTGATGATAACGATTGGCCAGTTTTCCCACCAGCGTCGTCTTACCTACGCCATTGACGCCGACCACCAGGATGATATTCATTCTGCCGGCCTGAATATTCAGCGGCATGATCTCGCTTTTCAGGATTGCCGACATTTCTTCCTGTAAAAGGCGTTTCACTTCTGCGGCTTCTTCGATATGCTCCTTCTTCACCCGCTTGCGCACATTGGTCAGCAAAAACTCCGTAGTGCTGACACCCAAATCGGCGGAAATCATGATTTCTTCCAGTTCGTCAAATAACTCTTCGTCCACTTTTTGAAAGCGGGAGAAAACCTGATCGATTTTACCCACAAAAGCTTCCTGTGTCTTCGCCAGGCTTTGCTTTAATTTCTCAAAAAAACCCATTCTCGAACCACTCCTTATTCTTCCCGCTCGTGAAAGCGCACCGAAATAATCGATGAGATGCCGGGAGTCTGCATCGTCACCCCAATCAGCGCATCCGACTCCTCCATCATACCTTTGCGATGAGAAATGGAAATAATCTGCGTATCCCCGGCGCATGTTTTCAGTACTTTCGCGACCTTCTTGACATTTCCTTCATCCAGGGACGATTCGATCTCATCCAGCAGACAGAAGGGCGGTTTCTTGACCTGGAGGATAGCAATCAACAGCGCTACCGCGGTCAGCGCATGCTCACCGCCGGAAAGCAGACTTAAATTACCCGCTTTTTTGCCGGGCAGTTGCGCGATGATTTCCAAACCGGTCGTCAGCATATCCTCCGGTTCCGTCAGACTCAAGTGCGCCTGACCGCCGCCAAACAGTTCCGCAAAGACCAGCCGGAATTTCTGATCCACTTGCCGGAAGGCTTCTTCAAAGCGTTCCCGCATCTCTTTGTCGATTTTGGCAATGACTTTCCAAATACCCTGGCAGGATTCGCGAATATCCGCCCCCTGCTTGTCCAAAAAATCGCGTCGTTCTTCCAGACGTAATTTTTCTTCGATGGCGCCGAGATTAACCACACCCATTTCTCTGAGAGCGGCCCGCAGCCGAGTGATTTCTTTTGTCAGGGCTTCTCCGGCGGCAGGCAGATCGCTGCGGTCGATTTCTTTTAATTGCGCCGGCAGCATTTGGTACTCCGCCATCAGCTTTTCCGCTAAATAAGCGCGCTCGTTTTGGCTGCGAGAGAGACGTAAATTGCTGTGATAGGAAGCTTCCCGGGCTGCGTCTTCGCTGCGGCGCGCCTGTTCGATGCGGTCATCCTGTTCCTGAAATGATTCGCTGAATTTCAGACGATTCCGCCTGACCTCCGCTAAATGCTGCCCGGCCGTCTGCTGCTGTTGCAGCGTATCCCGCAAAGCGCTGCGAATTGCGCTGATCTCGCCTGCGGTTTCGCTTTCCTGTATTGTCAGTGCCGCCAAGCTGGAGGCGAGCTCCTCCCGTTCCGCTTCCATCTCCGTTGTTTGCTGCTGCTGTTCGTTTTGCTGCCTTTGCAGTTCGTTCAGGCGCTGTTGGTTGACCGCCAAACGGAGTTTGAGCTGATTGCGCTCCTCTTCCTGCTGAAGACGTTTTTGCTCATCCTCCTCTGCATCCGCCAAAGCCAATCGAGCCGACAATTCGCTTTTTTGCTCCGTCTCGGTTTGCGTTTGCTGCACAATTTGCTGTCTTTCCTGTGCTAAACGTTCGATTTTTTCCCGTGCCTGCCGTTCTTCTTTGCTGAAGATTTGCCGGTTTTCCGCAATTTGTGCCAGTTTCCATTGCAGCGCCGCTTTGCTTTCTTTTTGCGTGTTCTCTGTTTGCCGCAGCTGTTCCGTCTCCAGTTGCTGCTTTTCTGCCTCTGCCACGTTTTGCAGCATCGTTTGATGCAGCAGTGTCAATTCTGTCTGCAGTTGCATAGCAGCCGTTTTCTCCTGAACCAACTCCTCTTCCAACTGTCTGATTTCGCGTTCACGCCCCAGTAAGCCAACACCGCGCTGATAAAGGCTGCCGCCCGTGACGGCGCCACCCGGATAGATGACTTCTCCCTCCAGGGTGACAATCCGATAGCGGTAGGCTAATTCTGCCGATAACCGGCCGGCTGTGGCCAGATTATCGGTCACGATCACGCCACTCAGCAAATGATCGGCGATTTTTCGATAGAGAGGCTCGCATTGCACGAGATCCGTGGCCAGAGCCAGCACACCGGGTTTGGCGGAAATGCGCTGCCACAGACCGGCATCCCGCTGTCCCTGCACTACTGTCAGCGGCAAAAAGGTTGCTCTGCCGCTTTTTTGCTGTTTCAGCCAATCGATGGCGTGTTCCGCTGCCTGCGGGTCTTTCACTACCAAATTTTGCAAGGCGCCGCCCAAAGCAACTTCCAGGGCAGTTTCATATTTTTTAGCCACGCTGAATAAATTGGCGACCGAATCAACGACACCCTCCATGGACGTTACCCGGTTTTTCTTGGCCGCAAGCACCGCTTTGACGCCGCGCTGATAGCCGTCCATCTGATCCGCCAGATCAATCAGAGTGTGAAGACGAGCACTCTTCAGCCGGATCTGCTCCTGCTGCAATTTCAGCTGTTGTTCCTTCTGCTGATGAGCAGCGGCCGAAGCCGCAGCTTCCGCCTGTAAACGACTGCTGATCGTTTGACTTTGCTGCAATTGCCGTTGCAGGGTTTCGGTTTGCGTCAGCCATTGCTGAAAGGCTGCTTCGGCTGCCAGTTGCTCGCCGTCCAACCGCTTTTGCTCGCTGTCCCAACCCTGCAAACGCTGCTGCAGCGCTTCCGTTTCCAAACGCAGGCTTTCCGCTTGCAGCTGCAGCCGCAGGATACTTTGCTCCGCCTGACTGATCTGCCGGCTGATGCTCTCCCGCTGCTGCCGTTGCTGCTGCTGCCGCTGCGCCAATTGCCGTAATTCCTCATTGACAGCGCTTAAACTCTGTTGCAGACATTGCTGCTCCTGCCGGCAGTCGGCAATCTCAGCCTCCCTTTGCGCTATCCGTTTGACAGATTCCCGACGGCGCAGCCGATTGCTCTCTCCGGCTTCTGTTAACCGCTGTCTTGTCTGCTGTAAATTCTGCAGCCGCTCGTTGAGCGTCTTTTCTTCACCGCGCAGCCGTTCTGCGCTCAGACCCAGCGCATTGCTTTTCCTGTTTTGTTCGTCGATCGCCGAATCTGCCTGGATCTGCTGCAGTTTTAACTTTTCCAGAATCGCCAGTTCCGCCGCCAATTTTGCCTGCGCAGCCGCATACTGATCCTGATCCTTCTGATACAACCGCTCGGCAGTTGTGATCTCCGTTTCGTTTTTTTCGCATTCGGCGGCATAAAAAGCCAGTTCCGCTTGGTTCAGCTTCTTTTTGATCTGCAGATATTGCTCCGCTTTGAGCGCCTGCAGCCGCAGGGGTGTAAGCTGCGTATCCAATTCGGCGATGATATCATCCACCCGCTGCAGCCGCTCCTGCAGCCGCTCCATTTTCTGCACGGCTTCTTTTTTACGGTATTTGAATTTGGAAATGCCGGCTACCTCTTCAATAATTACGCGCCGCTCGGCCGGTTTATCGGTGATGATCGCATCCACCTGACCCTGGCTGATGATGGAAAAAGAATCTTTGCCAACGCCGGTATCCAGGAACAACTCCACCACATCTCTCAGGCGGCAATGTTGATTATTGATATAATATTCACTGGTGCCGTCGCGAAACAACCGCCGTTTGACTGCCACTTCTTCATACTCAATGGGCAGCAGACCGGTTTGATTATCGATCAGCAGGGTGACCTCCGCCATACCGACCGCTTTGCGCTTTTCACTGCCGGAAAAAATGATTTCTTCCATCTTCGCCCCGCGTAAATTGCGGGAATTCTGCTCACCCATCACCCATAACACCGCGTCGATGATGTTACTCTTGCCGCTGCCATTGGCACCGACAATGGTTGTCATACCGTCGGCAAAATCGAGACGAACACGCTCTGCAAAAGATTTAAACCCCACCAATTCAATTGCTTTCAGGTACAAACTAATCCACTCCCCTGCCTGCGTTCTCGTCTTGATTCAACTGACGCTGCAACCGGGTCAGCGCGCTGCGCGCAGCCGCCTGTTCCGATTCTTTTTTGCTTTTCCCTTCGCCTTCACCATATAGATCCTCTCCCAGGAAGACATGGGATAAAAAGAGAGGGGCATGATCCGGCCCGGTTTTTTCGGTCGTATAGCTGATTTTCAATGAGATGCCATTGCCTTGGGTCAATTCCTGCAGGCGGTTTTTCCAGGAGTGCGTCAGGCTGTCGCGATAGCAAAACGGATCGATATTTTGCAGCAATTCGCGGCGAATGATGCGGTCAGCCTGCTCGAAACCGTATTCCAACAGGACGGCTCCCAGAACCGCTTCCATTAAATCGCCCAGAATCGCCGGCTTTTCCGCTCCGCCGTCTTCCCGTTCGCCGCGCCCCAGCTTGATCCATTGGCCAAGACCGAGACGGCGGGCACAAGCCGACAGACTTTCCTCGCAGACCAAAGCCGCCCGCAGCGCTGTCATTTCTCCTTCGGCGCTTGCCGGATAAGTTTCGTAAAGCCAGCGGGATACCGCCAACTCCACCACGGCATCACCTAAAAATTCCAATCGTTCATTGCCTTGCAGCGGTGTCAACCCAGCCTCATAAATCGCTGAATTATGCCACAAGGCTCTTCTCAGCAGCGGCGCTGCCTTGACCGGCAAGCCTAACGCCTGCTGTAATGCGGTCTCTTCCATACCTTGTTGCTCCTTCGTCAAAAAGAGGCTGCCCGCTTATCAGACAACCTCTCAGCGTTTGTTTTACATTTTGGCTTGCAGGAAGGCAACGGCATCTCCGACTGTCTTGATCTGCACAACGGCATCGTCATCCAGTTCCACTCCAAAGGAATCCTCCATGGTCATCACCAACTCGAATAAATCGATGGAATCAGCCTGAAAATCCGCTTTGAAATCAGAGGCAAGCGTCACTTTCTCCGGTGCAACTTTCAATTTTTCCACAATGATCGTTTTTAATTTCTCAAATACATCCATATCGGCAACCTCCCTTCCCTGCAATTATTCCGACTCGTTCTGAGCCATGATCTGACGGAACTCTTCGATGATATTGCTTTCAATAAATCCGTTGGCGGCGCGCAGGGCGGAATAAATCGCCCTGGCCTCGGAAGAACCGTGACCCTTCAGGCAGATTCCATTCACCCCAAGCAAGGGAGCGGCTCCGTATTCGCTGTAATCCAGGCGATTTTTAAAACGGTGCATTGCCGGTTTGATCAGCAGACCACCCAGCTTGCCACGCTGATCCGCATAGAGTTCCTGCTTTATCATTTCGGAAAACGTCACGGCTAATCCTTCTGTCAGCTTTAAAATCACGTTGCCGGTAAAGCCGTCGCAGACGGCCACATCGACCGTTCCGGTAAAGAGTTCTCTGGCTTCCAGATTGCCGACAAAATTGAGCCTGGCTTTTTTCAGCAGCTGATACGCTTCCTGATAGAGCGGACTGCCTTTTTCTTCTTCCGTACCAATGTTGATCAGCCCGACTCTTGGGTTTTCCACTTGGCGGGCAAACTGCATATATTTGCTGCCCATCAAACCAAATTGCAACAGATGATTCGCCTTTGCTTCGGCATTGGCGCCGGAATCCAACAATAAAACAGCTTTGTGATCCACGGTCGGCAGCAACGGCGCCAGGGCAGGGCGTTCCACACCCTGCATGCGGCCTAAAACAAATAAGCCGCAAGCCAGGAGGGCGCCTGTATTGCCGGCGGAAAAAACGGCTTCCGCCCTCCCCTCTTTCACCAAACGGTGCGCTACCACCATGGAAGAATCTTTCATCCGACGCACCGCCAGCGCCGGCGCATCTTCAAAACCAATCACCTGCGTAGTTGGAACGATTTCAATTTTCAAACCTTTCGTATGCAGCACGGAAAGTTCTTTGCCGATCGCATACTCATCTCCTACCAGCAGCAAATCCAAGCCGAATTCAGCCGCCGCCGATACAGCGCCCTGCACAATCGCTTTCGGAGCATGATCCCCACCCATACAATCCAGTGAAATTCGTTTCATTTGCTCACATCCTTAAATCCTATTATACTGAATCATCCGCCAAAAAGCAAGAAAAGAAGCCTCCGGAAACGTACTGCTTACGTATTCAAAGGCTTCCCTCATGCGTGATACACGAATGACCTATTCACTTATTCCTGTACGGTAACAACTTCCTTACCGTTGTAGTATCCGCAATTGGGACATACACGATGGGATAGTTTTGGTTTGTGGCATTGGGGGCATTCTGCTAATCCGGGAACGCCCAGACGGAAACTGTTGGCACGACGACTGTCACGGCGAGCCTTGGATGTTTTGCTTTTGGGAACAGCACCCATTCTTCACACCTCCTTCTTCGGTGTTATCATTACCGCCTGATCACAAGGCGGGTTCTGAATCACTTTACATTCTTCTTCCGCCATTGACTGAGTACAGCCAGACGAGGATCTGTGACATTCTGATGACAATCACAGGGACCTTCATTGAGATTGGCACCGCATTGATCACATAGACCCAGGCATTCTTCCTTGCACAACGGCTTCATGGGAAGCTGACTGAAGAAGGTTTCAATCAATAAACGGCTGACATCAATTTGATCTGCTGCCAACACCGGTAAAAAACGATCTTCTTTCGAGTCTGCGTCCTCTTCAGAGTCATCTTCTTCCACATCTGCCATCGGAACAAATAAATACTGTTCCGCCAGATCAAAGGTCAGCACCTGCTGAAACTCCACGAGACAGCGGCAGCAAGTCAGCTGCAGCTGCGCCGCAGCCTGACCGGTGACCAAAAAACGATCTCCCGCATTGGTCACGAGTATCGATGCATCCACCGGCTGTAATAAATGCATATCCAGATCACTCAGATCAAAATGCGCAATCTCTTCCTGCCAGCATGCGGATTTTTGGTCTCCGACCAATCTTTTTAACTCAGCAACGGATATGATCATGGAATCACCTCAAAACAGTCTGCAAAGTATTGTATCCTTTTCTGACGTTTTTGTCAAGATGCACCGGGGGAAATGTTTGCAGAATATTGCTTGATCTGATCGGAAAGCTTTGATACAATAAAAATAAAAACGAAGGAGGTGCCTGGTTTGGCAATTGTGGGTATTATCGCGGAATATAACCCGTTTCATGCGGGACACGCCTATCACTTGCAGCAGGCGAAAGCTGCCGCAGCGGCAGAAGCTGTGATTGTTGTGATGAGCGGCTTTTTTACCCAGCGCGGCATCCCCGCCCTGATTCAGCCCTGGCAGCGTGCCAAAGCGGCCCTGCAGCAGGGAGCCGATTTAATTCTGCAGCTGCCGGTCGTTTATTCCAGTGCCAATGCCGATCGTTTTGCCGGCGGCGGCGTCTCTCTGCTCAGTCAATTACCCGGCATCACCCACTTGAGTTTCGGCTGTGAAGCGGCAAACCCGGCTGATTTGCTGCAATTAAGCGCAGCGCTGCGCACAGACGCCATCGCCGCAGCCGCGAAACAGCTGCAGTCGCTGGGTAACAACCATGCCAAGACCCAGATGCTGGCCATTGCTTCCCTGCCGCAGTACGCGGACCTGGCGCCTTTGATGCAGCAGCCCAATAACACCCTGGCGCTCAGTTATCTGCAGGCGATCCAAGAACAGCACAGTGCTCTGCTCCCTTTGCCAATTCAACGGCAAGGCGCCGGTTATCTGGACAGCAGCCTGCAGCCGCTGGCCAGCGCCACCGCCATCCGCAAAACGATGGCGGAAGGCGGCTTCACCCGTTTAAAAGAGTATCTTCCACCCGGCAGTTATGAAGTTTTGCAGCAGGAGCTGACTGCCGGACGGGTCATCTATGCGCTGCAGGCTTTTGAACAGGCCATCTTACTGCTGCTGCGCACCGCTTCTCCGGCAAAGCTCGCTCAGCTGCCGGAGCTCAGCGAAGGCCTGGAAAATCGTTTCTATGCCAACCGCAATGCCGACAGCCTAGCAGATTTCCTGCAAGAGGTGAAGACCAAACGTTATCCCTACAGCCGTTTGCAGCGCAGTCTTTGTCATCTTCTGCTGCAGATTGATAAAACAGCCGAACCGCTCTACCGGGGCCCCGCGCAGTATGCCGTAGTCCTGGGCTACAATCGCACCGGTCGGGCTCTCTTGAACCAATGGCGCAGCCACTCAAGCATCCCGCTGATCACCCAACCGCAGAAGCAAATGCGTGAATTGTCACCGTCAGCCGCCGCCATGCTCGCTTATGATTTGCTGGCAGCAGATCTCTGGCGGCTCGGTCTTACCGATGCACAGGCGCGCAGCCAGCTGCACTGGGACCGGCAACAGCCGGTGGCGGTTTCATAAAGTATCCTTTTTACGGAGCCGGGTTCAGGCCGGCCAGAAATTGCAGCGCATCGTCCAGCGTTTGCACCGGAATCACGGTAATCGTGGCAGCCAAACTGCGTGCCGCCTCATAATTCTCCTGCGGTACCAAAAAATACCCGGCACCTGCTTTTTCGGCGGCATGCAGTTTTTGCTTGACACCTTCGATGGCGCCAATGCTGCCGTCCAGGCGGATCGTGCCGGTACCGGCGATTTGATGCCCTCGCGTCAGATCTTCCGGCAGACAACGATTGATGATTTCCAGCGTCATCATCAAACCGGCCGAGCCGCCGCCGATGTTCTGATCGGAAAAGCTGATTTCTCCGTCATAGCTCAAATCCCAGGCGACTTGGCTGAGATAGATGCCCAGCTTTGCCGCCCCGCCGGCATCCTGCCCTACCTTGACCGGCAGAGTCAGGCTGTTGCCTTGCCGCAGCAATTGCAATTCCACGCTGTCATTGACCTGCACCTGCAATAAGGCGCGCTGCAGATCCTCATTCAGAATGATCCTTTTCCCATTAAAACCCATAATGACATCACCGATTTGCAGCTGCTCCCTGAGGGTGCAGGCCGGTGTAAAATCGGCAATCTCCACACCGCCGCCGCTGACGCTGACGCTTCTGCCTGCTTTTTGCAAAGCGACCAGAACCGCCTTTTTTTGGCTTTCCGACATATTTTTCAGCATTTGCTCATCATACTCTTCAACCGTCATGCCGGCCGGTATCACGGCGCCTTTGGCTTTTAAATCCAAATTATGATCAAACTGAGCCCGCAGCCAAATTGCGCCGTTGGCCTGTGCTGTATAGACACTCAGCATATAAAAGCCGCCGGTATCGTCCGTGTCACCGTCAGAAACAGTGATATAGGGCGCCAAATTGGTAGCCAGCCCATCATAATAGACAATATAATCCAAGGGATAGTAAAAGAAAGCGATTTCCAGCGTCAATAAGACCGCCAATATAATCAGATAGCCTTTATTCTGCCGCAGCCATTTCACTGCAATTCCTCCGCTTCTCTTGCCGCCGCATAGCGATAAAACGAAATGACGCTCTCCCCTTGCCGGAGCTGACGATAGCGCTGCCAAACAGGAAACTGCTGCGGCAGCGCATCTTTTTGATGATGCTCGATGATCAGCAGCGTCGTTTGCTGCAGCCACTTGGCATCTGCCATCACTCTCACGGCTTCTTCCGCCATGCCCAAATGATAGGGCGGATCCATAAAAATGAGATCGACCGCCGCAGGCAAACGCAGCCTCTGCAGCCAGTTGAGTGCGTCTCCCTCGATCAGCTGCGTCTGTTTTTCAAAGCCGCAGCCGGCGATGTTATCGCGAATGATTTTAGCTGCTTCCGGCCGCAGTTCGATCATGGTCGCATAAGCCGCACCCCGGCTGATCGCTTCCAAACCAAAGGCGCCGCTGCCGGAAAAGACATCCAGCACCTGCGCCTCGGCGAGACAGGGAGTCAGGATGCTGAATAAGGATTCCTTCAGCCGGTCCGAGGTCGGCCGGGTCAATTCATCGTTGGGAGTTTTTAAGCGTCTGCCTCTGGCAGAACCTGCAATAATCCGCATAACCATCACCTCACTGATTTTCTTCTGCGCTGTTTTTTTCTAAGCTGCTCAATTGAGCCTGGTTACACAGTGACGAATCCATTGCCACTGTTCCTGCCGCAGCAACCCTGCCTGACCGCTGATTTTTCCGGCACAGTCTTTCACCAGCTGCAGAATTGTCTCGTCGATCTGCCAGCGGAAGATCAAAAAATCAGTAAAACCGCTTTGATCGGTGCCAAGAATTTCACCGGGGCCCCGCAGTTCGAGATCCATCTGAGCCAAATAAAAGCCATCCTGGCTGTCACAGAGCGCTTGCAGCCGTTTTTCGGCAAAACCGGACAGCTTAGGTGCGCTCAGCAGGGCACAGTAAGCCTGATCCTGCCCGCGCCCGACCCGGCCGCGCAGCTGATGCAGCTGGGCCAAACCAAAACGATCGGCTCCTTCCACCACCATCACCGAAGCAGTCGGCTGATCGACGCCAACTTCAATCACCGTCGTCGCCAAGAGTCCTTTTAGTCTTCCGTCGGCAAAGCGATTCATCACCTCGAAACGCTCAGCCGGTTTCATACCGCCATGTAAAACAGCCCAATATTTTGCAGGCCAGCGCCGGCTGAGCAGCTTGGCGCGTTCCTCAATGGAAGGCATCGCCGCTGCCGCTTCTTCGTCTGTCTCAATACTCGGACAAACCCAATAAACAGAACGCCCCTGCTGCATTTCCGCTAAACAAAAATCAACCAATTTCTCCACTCTGGCCTGCTCTTTCAGCCAGACTGTTTTGATCGGCAGGCGCCCCGGCGGCTGCTCATCCAAAATACTTAAGGAAGAATCGCCATAGAGCAGCATCGCCAGGCTGCGCGGGATTGGGGTTGCGGATAAGGATAAGCAATCGGGTACCGGCAGGCGATGCGCCAGCAGTTGCTGCCGCTGCAGAACCCCAAAACGATGCTGTTCGTCAATCACGACCAGACTCAAATTTTGAAAAGTCAGTGTTTCGGCAAAAAGCGCATGGGTGCCAACCCAGACACCTGGCTGCCCCGCCGCAGCTGCCGCCAAAGCCAGACGCCGCTCGCCGGCGCTGCTTTTACCGGTCAGCAGCAATACATCGATCTCCGGCGGCAAAAGTTGCCGCAAGGTTCTGGCATGCTGCCGGGCCAGCAATTCGGTGGGAGCCATCAGGACCGCCTGATGATTGTTCAGAACCGCCTGCAGCAGGGCGGCGGCAGCGACAACCGTCTTGCCGCTGCCAACATCTCCCTGCACAAAACGGCGCATCGGAGTCGGGCGCAGCATGTCACCTCGAATCTCTGTGATGACGCGCTGCTGCGCTCGGGTCAGCTGAAACGGTAAGGATTGCCGCCAGGCTGCCAGGCGTTTGTCCGGAATCGCTTGAGTATAA
Source organism: Negativicutes bacterium (assembly GCA_021372785.1). Taxonomy (NCBI): domain Bacteria; kingdom Bacillati; phylum Bacillota; class Negativicutes; species Negativicutes bacterium. The sequence goes on from JAJFTT010000004.1 coordinate 26,777, forward strand.
CCGCACTCGGCTTTGGGTTCAGCCTGCAGCAGCTGCAGCATCAGCATTTCATCAAACAATAAACGCTGCTGCGCCGCATGCAGTTCCGCTTCGCTTTGCGGGAAGTGAATCTGCTGATAAGCGGTCCTGCTGCTGCATGGTAAAAATTTCTCCCACTCCGGCGGCCAAGGTTCCGTCCAGAGGACTGGAAAAGCTGCCAGGGCTTGCTGCAGCCAACTGCGATAGAGTTTTGGCGAAATGCCTTCCGGCAGCGAATAGACCGCCTGCAGCCCGCCGCTGCCTGGTCCCTTGCCTGTTTGTTTGACTAAAATGCTGCGTAAATTGCCTTTTTGCTCCGCTTTGCCCAGAAGCCAGATCTGCTCACCGGTAACAAATTGATTCTTGCGGTAGGGTTGGTTGAACCAGATGGCAGTCAGGCGATTTCCCGCCGCATCCAGCACAGGCAGACGAACCATATTCAATTTTTTCTGACGTAAAATGGCACCCGCTCCGAGAACTTGCACATCGAGCAAAACATCCTGTTCCGGCAAGGACTGAGGGGGGAAAGCAAGCATTTTTTGCTGCCGCCGATAGGTTTTTGGAAATCGATTCAGCAAATCCAGCAAATCATGGCAGCCGGCCGTCTGCAGGGCAGCCAGACGGCGCGGGCCCAGACCGGATAATTGCCGAAGAGAAAATGGGTCTGCTGTTTTCATTTCTTTTGCCACTGCTTCCTCTCCTTGCGCCGCAACATTAAAAAGAGGCCGCATCCATCACGGCCTCCTCACTGAAAAATTTCTATTCGGCAGATAGGATATAATAGTAAACCGGCTGACCGCCATAATACAATTCCACTTCCAGATCAGGATAATCTGCCTGCAGCTGCTTTTGCAGCGCTTCTGCCTCTGTCTGACTGACCTCTTCCCCATAATAGATCGTGATGATCTCCGGATGATCCCGCAGCAGGGAATTCAGCAGCAGTTTGAGCACAATTTCCATATCGGAACCCGACCCTACGATATCATCCTCACAGAGCGCCAGATAATCGCCTTCGGCAATGACTTGTCCCTGCACCGTGGAATTACGTACCGCATGCGTGACTTGCCCTGTGCGGATGAGATTGGCTGCCTGCAGCATCGCCTGCTGCATTGCCGCGTAATCAGTCGATTCCGGACTGAAGGCAAGCAAGGAAGCGATACCCTGTGGTACATTCTTGGTGGGAACGACATAAACTTTTTTCTCGCTCAGCCCTGCCGCCTGCTCGGCGGCAAGAATAATATTCTTGTTATTGGGCAGCACAAAAACATGTTCAGCCGGCACTTGCCCGATGGCTTTGACAATATCCTCGGTGCTGGGATTCATGGTTTGGCCGCCCTCCACCACAAAATCCACACCAAGGCTGTGAAAAATATCAATCAGACCGGAGCCGGCTGCCACCGCAGCAACGCCGGCCGATTTCATTTCTGTCACAGGGGCAGCAGTTTCGCCGGCCGCCGTCTGCTCTTCATTCTGCAGCAGCAGATGGTGGTGCTGTTCCCGCATATTTTCCACTTTCACCCGGCTTAAGTTGCCCATCGCCAAAGCGTATTCGAGCGCCTTGCCGGGATGGTTGGTATGCACATGGACTTTTAAGATTTTCGGATCGCCAACCACCATCAGAGAATCACCCAAAGGAGTCAATTCCTGAAGCAAGTGATCCTGATCCAACTTTTCGCCGAGAATAATCATTTCGGTGCAGTAGGCGAACTCAATCTCCGCTGAATTCTGCACTACACTCTGGGCAACGCTGGTTGGAGATGAGGATTGCGGTTTTTCTTCAACAGGCAATTCAATCTCTCCTCCCTTACCGCTAATCCCCTGCAGAAAGCCCTGATAAATCGCCAGTAAACCCGCGCCGCCGGCATCCACCACACCCGCCTGCTTTAAGACGGCCAGCTGCGAAGGTGTTTTTTGCAGCGCTTCCTCTGATTTTTTCACGATCAATTCAAAAAAAACAACGAAGTCTTTATGACTGCGCGCATTGACCAACGCTTCCTTGGCTGCTTCTTTGGCAACGGTAAGAATTGTCCCTTCGGTCGGGCGCATCACTGCTTTATACGCGGCGTTGACCCCTTCCTGCATTGCTTTGGCATAATCCCCGGTGTTGATTTTTTCTTTGTTTTCCATCTGACGGCTAAAGCCACGAAACAGTTGAGACAAAATAACGCCTGAATTCCCCCGTGCCCCCATCAGAGCACCCATACTGATCGCGCCCGTCACTTTACCCACCGTTAAATGATCCATGGCTGACAGCTCGTCGACCGCTGATTTGAGCGTAAGATACATATTCGTACCGGTATCTCCATCCGGAACCGGGAAAACATTCAATGCGTTGATTTGATCCCGCTGCTTCAATAATTGATTGGCTGCGGCAAAATACATCCTGCACAGATCATCAGCATCCAGGAAATCTTTCGTTAGCTCTTCTGCCACATGACTCTCCTCCGTTTCTGCTATGCTTATTTTCAGTAATTGACTGTATGAATTTGATCGGAATGAATCTGCTGCCACCTGCTTCTTGAACAGAACTGCCCAAGAAAATGGCTCAATACCATTCTACACTGTATTCCATAAAATGAAAAGAGAATTATTTAAAATTATTCTAAGCACAGCTTGTCAACTCCTTCAATCTATGTTAAACTAAGCTTGTTCAACACTTGGCAACACCAAAGGAGGTGGAACCATGGCACGAGTATGTGAAATTTGCGGTAAGGGCATGACCACAGGCAACAATGTCAGTAAACGTGGTAATCGGAATCATAAAACGATTGCGCCAAACCTGCAGACCGTGCATGCGATCGTAGGAGGAACTCCTAAACGTATGCAAGTTTGTACCCGTTGTATCCGTTCCGGCAAAGTGCAAAGAGCGCTCTAATTGAATCCAGTTTGAAAATAAAAATCCCCGGTTTGCTGCCGGGTTTTTTTATGTACCCCCCCGGCAGGAAACGCCGTCCTCCGGGAGGAGCTTTTTTTACCCCAGTCTCTTGCGCAGCGGGTCAGACCGCTGCCGCCGGGGAGGTTCGCTTAGATGAGCTCAGCTGCCATATCAATCTCATCGCCTCCCTGGGCGATTGGCACAAAACCATAGCTGCGGTATAATTGCCTGGCCGGTTCATTATCGCCGATACAAGTCAGAACAGCCCGGCTGCCGCCGGCAGCCTTCAGATAACTCATACAGAGGCGCATGGCAGCTTTGCCATAACCGCAGCCCTGGTAGGCCTGATCAATCATGAAACGCCAGATCTCATAATAGTCTTTTTCTTTTTTTACATTGAACATGACAAAGCCCACAGCGGTTTCTCCATCCATAATCAGAAAAGGTCTGGCGCTTTTATTTACCGCAGCCTTCGCCAAGGACTGACGATTGGAGGCAACATAATACTCTTGTTCCGGATTTACTTCCAGAGCCAGACATTGCTTGAGATTCTCCGCTGTTAGAGAGACCAAACGCACTTTTTTGGCAATCCTTTTTTGTTGTTTTCCCATTTTTCCTCTTTCTCAGCGATTTGCTGCGCCGATTCGTGCGCTCTTGCTGCTGTCGCTTCAGCGATAGTCCATTGTCCATTGCATCGCCATTTCGATTTCACCGTCACTGCATCCGCCGGTCGGCAGAAAGCGGTCACTGCGATATGACTTCTGCGCAACTTTATTTTCCGGTTCGACCGACAATACCACCCGCTCTGCGTAGCCTTTTTCAGAGAATCAAGACATAGCCGCATGGCCGCGCAGCCGGTCCCGAAAAGCAATATGCCTTTGCCATTCCAGGCTGCTCTTGGCACAAACAGAGAGACGGCGCTTCATCCGATGCGGCTTTCCGCTTTATTGAAATGCTTCCCGGTCTGGTATGCCAAGTTCTCCTTCATGAATATAAAAGACCGCCAGCAGTCTCTGTTTGATTTCGCCAAACAAATCGTCTCCCATGATCAAGTCCAGATCAATCACCGGTTTTGCCGCTAAACCCGGCCCCGATGTACTGCCGACATGTTCGATCTCAAGATTGGGCAGCGGCAAGGCGGCTGCCAGCTCCGATTTGATTTTTGCGAATTCGTTGGGCCAGTTTGGATCATAAGGCAGAACAATCACTTTCTTTTTATGCAATTGGCTCTTCCTCACCATTGAAAAGATATTTTTATTATATCATATTTCAGGCAGCATTACCAGTATTTCCCTTGCCGCCGGTCAAAATGCCTTGCTGATCCTCTCTGCATTGCTGACAACGGAGCCGATAAATAAAAAACGGATTGATTACAGCCAATCAATCCGTTTTTTATTTGGAGCTACTGGCCGGATTCGGACCGGCGACCTGCGCATTACGAGTGCGCCGCTCTACCAACTGAGCCACAGTAGCATATCTGCCGAAGAATCCGGCAAGCCTTGCAACGGGAGATAGTATAGCATGAGTCAATCTGAAAATCAAGAGCAGCCACAGAGAAAAAATCTGTTTCGTCAAAAATCGGGCTTCTCAGGATTGTTGAGGAGAAAGGCAGTTTCATCTCATCTGTAAAACAATCATTCTATCGGCTCAGCCGCAGTGCCTGGCAATCCACTATCCGTAAAAATCGGCAAATTTTTACTTTTTTCTCTTGTGTTTCTATTTTCGTTCGTGTTATACTCAAAAAAAAGCCGGAAAGTAGTGAAGAGGCATGAAGTTATACGGATACGGTGAGCATTACCTCATCCCGATGGAGACAGCCGATCTGTCCGTCTGGCCAGAGAAATATATCTTAGTGATGGACTCCCGTGAGTTTTCCCTTTATAAAACAGTCTGTGGTTTTGCAGAACCGCGTGTGGTTGATTTTGACAGTATCCGTTTGAGCAAAGTCGAATCTCATTTTGATTATTATCTCGGTACCTTTCTTATGCCGAATCTGTCTGACACAGAAGATGATAAAAAATTCGTCTACTATATAAAACCCGGCAGGATTGTCTTTGTGGATGATAAAAACACCGTTCTGCCTCTGCTGCAATGTATAGTCGAAACGAAAAATTGGCAGCAGATCTCTCCTGAACGCTTTTTGTTTGACTTTTTTGACGATCTGACCGGTGATGACATCGATGTCCTGGAAGAACTGGAGGAACGCATCTCAAATCTGGAAGACGCCGTCTTGGCCGGCAACCTGGAAAACTTCAACGAGAAAATGATTGTTTGTCATAAGGAATTGCTCACCTTATTGAATTGTTATACCCAAATTATCGAAATTGCCCATACCTTTCACAACAACGAAAATAACTGTTTTCAGATCAACCGCTTATATCTCTTCCGATTGTTTGCGGAACGCACAGAGCGGCTGAAGAACAATACGCAGAGCATCCGGGAATATTCTATGCAAATCCGGGAAGTCTACCGCTCCAGCATCGAATTGCGGCAAAACAATATTATGACCGTTTTCACGATTATCACTTCGGTTTTTACCCCGCTGACCTTTATCGTGGGTTGGTATGGCATGAATTTCGTGCATATGCCGGAGCTGCACTGGCAATATGGTTATCCTGCAGTAATTCTGATCAGTATACTCACTGTTCTACTCTGCCTCTGGCTCTTTAAAAAGAAAAAATATATCTGAAAACCGGCAGTAGCTCTATCCTTCGACACAGCCCCTCCCGATCCGATTCCATCTCAAAATTAGCTGTCAATCCAATTCCCAACAATCCGAAGCATCCTTTTTTTGTCCTGATCAGATTCTGCAATCGGAATTGTCAGTACAGCCGGAATGATCAGCAATCAATTTCAGATGATCCGCACACAGGACATCATGCTTGTCAAGGAAATTGAGGAACCTAAGTGCTGCAATTTCTTTTTTACCATCAACAAAGCGCTTTTTTTCGTCATATATCGTAAGCAGATTCGCTGCTTATTCTTCAAGTGACGCGTATACGTCATTTCCTGCAAAGGTAGGCAGACGCTACCAATACTTCCTTAAAAAAATCATCTCTCACCCTGATTCGGATCACTTTTCCAAATCCTTGATCCGATCATGATCGACAGCATTATCCGGCCATCTCTATATTCTTAAGTGTCCTGTAGCCCCTTTCTGAAATGTTACGCTCCCTTTTGACTTAATTCAATACCCGCCAGTCAGGGTGACGTCCGGATGATCGTATAGATAATCTCTCTTTTTTGAGCAATTCATTTTCATCCATTCCTATCTGCATCGAGAGAAAATATGGGTACATAAGAAAAGCGACAAAGATATGTTATATCTTAGTCGCTTCTTCTGCTTACGAACCTAGCTTAATTGTAAAGGCAAAACCACCTTCCCAAAAGCGAAAGTTCGTATAATACTCCTGTGGTCGGGGCGAGAGGATTCGAACCTCCGGCCTTTTGGTCCCGAACCAAACGCGCTACCAAGCTGCGCTACGCCCCGAAACGATAAAAGAAAGAGCTGTTCAGGACAGCTCCGGAATCAACAATGGTGGGAGCGACGTGGATCGAACACGTGACCTCTACCGTGTCAAGGTAGCGCTCATACCAACTGAGCTACGCCCCCATCGTTTGGAGCGGAAAACGGGACTCGGACCCGCAACCTCCACCTTGGCAAGGTGGCGCTCTACCAATTGAGCTATTTCCGCGGGAAAATGGTGCCGGGAACCGGAATCGAACCGGTATGATCTTTTGGATCGAGGGATTTTAAGTCCCTTGCGTCTGCCAGTTCCGCCATCCCGGCATAAATTAATATGGAGGCGGCACCCAGATTCGGACTGGGGAATAAAGGTTTTGCAGACCTTTGCCTTACCACTTGGCGATGCCGCCATACCAAGAAAAATTGGAGCGGAAAACGGGACTCGGACCCGCAACCTCCACCTTGGCAAGGTGGCGCTCTACCAATTGAGCTATTTCCGCGCGAGAATGGTGGCACAGGCCAGAATCGGACTGGCGACACGCGGATTTTCAGTCCGCTGCTCTACCAACTGAGCTACCGTGCCATAGCCTGGCGGAACTGAACGGATTTGAACCGTCGATCTCCTGCGTGACAGGCAGGCATGTTAGGCCGCTACACCACAGTTCCATTCCTTACTGGTTTCGTCCAAGCAGAAAGTATTATATCCTAAGAATTTCGGTTCGTCAATAGTTATTTTCACTTTTTCATCAAACTCCTGGATTTTTTTTCGCCTGTTTGGCGATTTTCTCCGCAACTTGATGGGCTGACAGTTCAATTTCGTCGTTTAATGTCTTAAATTTCCAATCAATTTTGCGCCGCTGCAGAGCCAATTGCAGCAGATAATCTGCCAGTGCCGGGTTTTTAGGCAGCAGAGAACCATGCAGATAGGAACCAAAAACATTCCGGTAAATGCAGCCTTCCCAGCCGTCTTCCCCGTTGTTGCCATAACCGGCAATCACTTTGCCCAAGGGTTTTGCTGTCGGTCCGAGGTAGGTCAAGCCACTGTGATTTTCAAAGCCAACGAGCCTGCCGCCTGGCGTATTGCTTTCAATCAGCACATTGCCAATCAGGCGCTTGCTGCCGGCAACCGTCCAGACATCCAAAATTCCGATGCCCGGAATGATTTGCTTTTCATCCACCTGATAGTATTTGCCCAGCAATTGATAGCCGCCACAGATGGCCAGGATCACCATATCGTCTTCGACCGCATCAATCAAACAGTTTTTTTTGACTTCCTGAAAATCCTGGCAGATCAGTTTTTGCTCCCGATCCTGTCCTCCGCCAATAAAGAGCAGGTCAAAGTCATCGGGAGCGAAGGTCTCACCCGGCGCCAGCGTGATCACCTGCGGCTGTAAACCATGCCATTCGGCTCGTCGGGCCAAAGCGATCACATTGCCTTTGTCTCCGTAAAGATTCATTTGGTTGGGATACAGATGCGCAATTTTAAAATTCATGACTATTCCTCCCAATATTGCTGTACATAGCCTTGTTCCGCCAGAATCGAACGCAAGCCCAGCATAGAGGTATAATTCGGCATGATCAGCAGCATCTCGCCCACCGGTGTTAGCTGCACCGCCGCGGCAAGTGCGGTTGCCAGGTCGGGAATCACCTGTTCCTTCTCCAGACTGAGGCCGGCGTACTTGAGCCGCAGCGCCATATCGAAGGCCCGGCTACCGCTGAATGTCAGGCTGGCGAGCCTGTCGGCCGCTGTCTGCAATTGTTCATAATCCACATCCCAGATCCAGGAAATATCGGTTCCATCCGCATAATTATCATTCAGGGCCAATAAAAGATGCAACTGCCCTTCCTGTTGTAAGAAAGTACGGATCACCTCATTGCAGCCGGTTGGATTTTTCACCAGTGCCATGATCACGCTGCGGCCGGCTACTTCCAGCCGTTCCATACGGCCAAAAGCGTGCCGAAAGGCGGCAATCCCTGCTGCCAGCCGCTGCGGCGGTATTTGCATCTTTTCTACCGCACACCACGCTGCCAACGCGTTGTAGACATTATAGAGACCCGGTAATTGGAATTCGACCGGCACTGCGCGGCCGGCTGCGTTTTGAATGGAAAACTCGCTGCCCAGCAAGCCCTTCAGGCGAATTTTAGTGGCAAACAGATCCAGCGGCGGGCGCTCAAAAGCGCAGGCAGGACAGTGGTAAATACCCAGATGGGCATAGTAATAGCGCTCATAGGTCAGCATGGCGCCGCAGCGTGGGCAATATTTGCCTTCTGCAGTCTGCTCCATGCTTTGACGTCCAAATTTCTCATCATCAATACCAAAATAATGATAATCTAAGCCTTGCACGCCGGCCAGACCAACTACAATGGGATCATCGCCATTTAAAAATACGGTTGTGCCCGCCGGCAGCGCGGTCAGACCGCGCCGAATAAAAGAAACCGTTTTATCCAGTTCGCCAAAACGATCCAATTGGTCACGGAAAAAGTTAGTTACAATGACGATCTTTGGTGTGATCGCCTGACACAAGAGCGGAAAAGCCGCTTCGTCCGCTTCAATTACGGCGCAATCCTGATGCAGATGACCGAATAGATCGGTGGATTTTAAAAATGATGCCGTGATGCCGGGCAGCAAATTGGCTCCTGTTTTGTTATGAACCACTTTGATCCTATTTTCTTCCAGGACAGCGCTGATCAGAGCTGCAGTCGTTGTTTTACCGTTGGTGCCCGTGATCACAATGCTGCCCAGGGGCAATCGTCGGTTCAGTTCCGACAGACAGGCAGGATCAATTTGATTGGCCAATTGACCGGGAAAAGAAGTACCTCCTCCCAGCTTCAGCCTGCGAATCGTGCCTGCGGCTAGCTTCGCAACAAAAACAGCCAGGGAATAACGCATCCGAATTCCGCCTTCCTATAGAAAATGGCTGCCTCTTGTCAACTCAAAAGACAGCCTGACCGTATACATTGGGATTTTTCGAAAAAAGGAACCGACCTCTTGCTTACGTACAGTGAAAGTATAGCATGAAATCTTTTTGAACGCAAGCAGGCGCTGCTTTTTCAGCCGTTTAAAAAGCCAGCACTTCGTAGTATGTCACTTGTCGGCTAATGAAATTAATATATATTTTCAGCCGTACTTCCGGTCCGCCGCCCAGCCAGTCATCAAAATAGCGGCGATCTTTTTCTTTGATCACGCTCAGGGGAAAGCGATAGGTATTCTTTTGATCTTTTAAAATAAAAGAGGCATCATAATCGCGTATCTCCACGACTTGTCCGACGACTTCCTGGCAGAAGACGCCAAGTGCAATTTTTCGCAATTCTCTGACGATAAAATTTTCTTTGCCGGAAGCATCGCGGTAGTTGACCAGCCAGTTGCCGACCAACAGAAACAAGCCGAGTAAGAACAATTCATCCAAAAATCCGGGAATAAACATGCCGACTCCAACCAGCAAAACGATTCCGAGCAGGATAAAAACCACACCCGCGATGATTAATAAGATTTTTAGAATCCGGTCGTAGATATCCATCCTAAGGCACCTCCCGAATTTAAGTATATCGCATCTACCAGTCTTCGGCAAGTGTTATTTTAAAGAGATGTGAGAAAATCAAGGGTTCGCGAAAGCGATTTGTTCTTTTAGAACAAATCCCCATTTTCTGCCACTGTCAGCGTTTTAGAGGGAAGGTTACGGTCTGGCTGCACTTTCAAAACCAAACTTAGCGGCAGAGCGTAGGAAGCATGGAATCCAAAAAACAGCGGACTGATTTTTCGATCAATCCGCCTGTGATTATTTTGGTGCGCCCGGGGGGAATCGAACCCTCGCTTCCAAGTCCGGAGCCTGGCGGTCTATCCACTGAGCTACGGGCGCAATGTCAATATTATAGCACATTCATTTTTGAAAATCCACAACTTTTTATCCAAAATGAATCAATCCGCTGAAAAAACCATAAATTTCCTGCCAGATCACTTTAAAAAAGTTTGCTTTTGCCACTTCATTCGCGGCAATTAAGTCAACCGTCTTTTGATGAACCCCCTTGTAGGAAATGTCCATGGCAGCTAAGGCTTGCCCCTGTGTAAAAGGAGCTGTAATTTCCATAATTTGATTCGTAACTACTACATTTTCCTGATCTCCTCTGGCTATGATACAGGCTGCATCTTCCGCCAAGAGCAAATCCACGCTGTTTACCCGGCCGCGCCGTACCGCCACGTTTGTCACAATACTGCCCTTTTTGCCGGCCACATAACGATCAAAATTGCGAAAGCCATAATCCAATAAATTGCCTGCCTCGGCTACCCTTGTTTCTTCGCTTTCGGCGCCCATAATCACTGCGATCAGGCGCCAGTCATTGCGCAGAGAGCTGACTGCGATGGAATAACCGGCATTATCGGTAAAACCGGTTTTGATCCCGTCCACGCCGGGGTATTTGCCCAGCATCGGATTTCGGTTGGCTTGTGTAATATCGCCATAGGTTAGTTCGCTTTGGGAGAAATATTTTACGGCTTGAGGATGGTTTTTATAAAGCTGGCTGCAGAGCGCAGCAATGTCCGCCGCTGACATGTAATGATCTTTCGCATCCAAGCCATGCGGATTGGCAAAGTGGGAATGAGTCATACCTAGTTCTTTTGCCTGGGCATTCATCATCGCAACAAAACCTGACAGGCTGCCGCCGATGTGCTCTGCCAGACAAATCGCCGCATCATTGCCGGAAACAACACATAAGCCCTGCAGCAGTTGCTCGACGGTCACTTTATCACCGACATTGAGAAACATGGAAGACTCGCCGATTTCCCAGGCCTCTTTGCTGACGGTTACCACATCGGTCAAAGCAATCTTGCTATTCATCAGCGCTTCCATGGCGACATACATGGTCATCACTTTTGTGATACTGGCAGGCGCTAACTGTTCGTTGGCATTCTGTTCCAATAAAATTTGACCCGACTCCTGGTCCATTAAAATCGCAGCTTTGCAATCGGCTGTGTAAGGTGTTGCGGCCAACGCAGTTTGCGGTACAGCTAAGAGAAGTGTAAGTATCGTCAATAAAATCAATCGCCGGAATTTGTTCATTATCATCCACCGCCATCCCTGAGTCTCAAATCGTTTGAATTCATTTGATTACAAAAAAAGCTGTTGTCTGTCAAACGGATCGGACAGACAGAACCTTGCCAGTGTTTTTAGTTCTTGATGCTCTGCTATTCTCCTTTTCGCTGATGATAAATTCTTAAATTATTCATATCTCTTTCTTTCCTGAGCACTAAGAAAATCACGGAGAGAGGTCTTCTCTCCGTGATCATGATTTCGTCTCGGCTGTCTGGCCGATCGTATATAAATGGCAGGCAACCTGGTGCTCGTTGCCTACGTCGATCAATTCCGGTTCGACTTCATGGCATTTGGCAAATGCTTTTCTGCAGCGCGTATGAAACCGGCAGCCACCGGGTGGATTTACCGGACTGGGCACATCGCCTTCCAGCAAAATGCGGTGACGCTCCAAACCGGGTTCCGGAATGGGAATGGCGGACATCAGCGCTTCGGTATAAGGATGCAGCGGATTGCCGTATAATTCCTCGCTGCTGCAAATTTCGACCATTTTTCCCAAATACATCACGCCTACCCGGTCGGAAATGTGTTTGATCACCGCCAGGCCATGCGCGATGAATAAATAAGTTAAGCCGTATTCATCCTGTAATTCGTCTAAGAGATTGAGGATCTGCGACTGAATGGAGACATCCAGGGCAGAGACCGGCTCATCACAGACAATCAATTTCGGATTCAGGGCCAAAGCTCTGGCGATACCGATTCTCTGCCGTTGACCGCCGGAAAATTCATGCGGATAACGTCTGGCATGATAGGGCGAAAGACCAACGACACTCAGCAATTCTTTGACTCTCTTGTCACGTTCGGCACCTTTGCATATATTGTGAATCTCCAAAGGTTCCGCTATGATGTCGCCAATGCTCATGCGCGGATTCAGCGAAGAATAAGGATCCTGATAAATCAGCTGCATCTCACGGCGAATTTTCCGCATATCATCGCGATTCAATTTCATGATATCCTGACCTTCAAAGAAAACTTCTCCCACGGCATATTCGTTCAGCCGCAGAATAGATTTTCCGGTCGTCGTTTTACCGCAGCCGGATTCTCCTACCAAACCCAGTGTTTCTCCTTTACGAATTAGAAAACTGACGTCATCCACCGCTTTGATATAACCGGTTACTTTGGAAAACAGCCCATTTTTGATGGGAAAATAAGTCTTGAGGTGACGAACATCCAGTAAAATTTCATTTGACATTGGGCTCTCTCCTTATGATAGTTTCACATTCCAGCAGGCAAGACGTCTGCTGCCTGCTGCCTGCAAAGGCGGTTCCTCACGGTAACACGGCTCGCTGGCTCTGGGGCAGCGCGGGCTGAAACGGCAGCCTTGCGGCAGATGTGCCGGATTTGGCACAACCCCTTCGATCACATGCAGTTTTTCGTTGCTTTGGCTTTGTAATTTTGGAATGGATTCCAAGAGGCCTGCCGTATAGGGATGCAGCGGATGATGGAAGATGCTGACCACATCGCCTTCCTCCACCACTTTACCGGCATACATCACGACAACACGTTCCGCCATTTCGGCCACCACACCCAAATCATGCGTAATCAGCAGTATCGCCATACCCAACTCGGATTTTAATTTACGCAGCAGGTCCAGAATCTGCGCTTGAATGGTCACATCCAGGGCTGTCGTCGGTTCATCCGCAATCAGAAGTCGGGGATTGCAGGCTAACGCCATGGCAATCATCACCCGTTGGCGCATACCGCCGGAAAGCTGATGCGGAAACTCGGCGACCCGTTTTTCCGGCAGCGGAATGCCCACCAGGCGCAGCATCTCGATCGATTTTTCCCAGGCCTGTGCTTTGCTCAGATGCTGATGCAATTCCAGGGCTTCCGAAATTTGAAAGCCAACCGAATAAACCGGGTTCAGAGAAGTCATCGGTTCCTGAAAAATCATGGAAATTTCATTGCCGCGGATTTTTTGCACTTCCTCGTCCGACATCTTCAGAATATCCCGATCATTAAACAGAATTTCGCCGCCTACAATTTTCCCTGGCGGCCAGGGGATCAGACGCATGACGGATAAACTGGTAACAGACTTGCCGCAGCCGGATTCCCCCACGACAGCCAGGGTTTCACCTTCGTTGATCTGAAAACTCACTCCATCGACCGCTTTTACTTCACCTTCACTGGTGTAAAAATAAGTACTTAAGTTTCTAATATCCAGTAACCGTTCCGCCACGCCTTTCCGCCTCCATAAGTATAAATTATCATGTATATTTATGCATTCACAATTAAGGAAATGGGCTCTGGTATTTGCCAGAGCCCCATCTGGTGTCGAGAGTGGGACTTGAACCCACACGGTGTTAACCATACGCCCCTCAAACGTACGCGTCTGCCAGTTCCGCCATCCCGACGTATGGTGCCGAAGGCGGGATTTGAACCCGCATGAGCGATTGCTCACTACGCCCTGAACGTAGCGCGTCTGCCAGTTCCACCACTTCGGCATTGATTGCAAAAGCGGGCTGCGATTGATCCCGGCTTTTGATGGGTTCAATACTATCATACTTTGGTTGCCTTGTCCATATATTATTATGCAGGATAAAAGGGGATTCTGCTGCGGATAGAGCCTGACCGTCCGCATGGCAGCCTTGGATTGAGCCGTTGACAGTTGCCGGCGCGCCGCCGATTATTTATTTGTCTGCCGGTTCGCTTGTTTTTTTACTTGCTTTGGACTTTGGCTCAGCTTGAGTAAAATCAAAAACGACTTTACCATTTTCTAAACGCAGATTCGCGGAAAATTTCTTTTTTTTGGCCGAGACGAAACCGCGCAGAATTCCGGTTTCTCCTTTACGCAGCAGTTTTTCAATTTGCTTGGCGGTCAGCTGTTTTCCGGCCACCGTTTTCCAAAGCGTAAAACCGCAGGGCGGCTGACCTTTCCAATTCTGACAATAGTAGGCTTTGCTATTTTCCAGGATTTTAGCCTGACAGAGGGGACATTGCAGCTGCGGTAAGAGCTCCCGGGCTGCCTTGCGGCTGCCTTTGGCCGGGATACGTTCCGCTTTTTTCGCCGCGATCGCTGTGCTTCCTGACGCCATTTCTGTTTGTTCCGCTTTTTCTGCCGCCAGCTGCAGAAGAGGTACTTCCGCTTCCGCATTCATCATTTCTGCTCTCAGGCATTCGTCCACCGCAGCGGTGACAAACTGCTGCATTTCCGCCATAAAGGCTGCCGGTTGATAGCTGCCTTCCTGAATTTGCAGCAGTTTATATTCCCATTCTCCGGTCAGGTCGGCGGAACGCAAAGGGGCTACCGGCAGATGATGAATTAAAGCCATGCCTTTACCGGTCGGCTTCAATTGCTTTTCCATTGCTGTGATGTAACGCATCTCTTTCAGGCGGTCAATAATGGCGGCGCGGGTGGCGGGGGTACCGAGACCGTGATCTTTCATCGCTTCCTGATAAGCCTCTGATTCCAATTGTTTGCCGGCATGCTCCATCTCACCCAGCAAGGTTCCTTCTGTAAAACGCTTCGGCGGCTGCGTGATCCCTTCCGTGATCGAAGCGGAGATGACTCTGACTGTTTCCTGCGGCTGTAAATCCGCCAGGTCATTTTCTTTTTCCCAGGTTGTTTTTTCGGAATCCGCCACACTGCGCCAGCCCCTGACGAGTAAATTCCGGCTTTTACTGCGAAAAGTCTCTGCTTCCACTTGGGTGACGGCTTCTTTCTCCTGCCAAACCGCATCCGGAAAAAACATAGCGATGAAGCTTTGCTGGATGGCGCATAAGACTTTTTTTTCCTCCGCAGTCAAAGCTGTCCAATTGACTTTCGTTTCGGTCGGAATCAAAGCGTGATGATCGCGGACTTTTGCCTGATTGACGTATCTTCCGCTGACCGGCAGTTTTTGATGTTCCAGTTTTTTGAGGCTCTCGTCATAACAGCCGCCGCTGATCGCGCTGAGCCGCTGAGCAAAACTGGGAATCAAATCGGGTGTCAAATAGCGGGAATCCGTTCTGGGATAAGTGATCAGTTTATGCCTTTCATAGAGGGTCTGCGCGATTTTCAGGGTTTTTGAGGCGGCATACCCATAATGCCGGTTCATCTCACGCTGCAGTGCCGTCAGATCATAGAGCATGGGAGCCGGTTCGTTTTTCTGATTGACTGCAAAGCTGAGCACGACACCTGTTTTGTCTTTGATTTGATCGGCGATGCGTTGAGCGGCAGCCGGATCAGGAAAACGGTTTTCTTTCAAGGAAAACCATTGACCCTGATAGGCGCCGCTTTTCGCCTGAAACCAGGCCGACAGTTGCCAGTATTTTTCCTGTTGGAATTGCGCAATCTCATCTTCCCGCTTGACCAGGATAGCCAGCGTTGGAGTTTGCACGCGTCCGACGGAAAATACTTCCCGCAGTCCCTGTTGGCGCTGACCGATCGTCACGGCGCGGGAAATGTTCATCCCCACCAACCAATCCGCTTCGGAGCGGCAGCGCGCCGCCTGGTATAAATCGAAGTAGCGCTTTTCATTGCTGGCTTGCCGATCCACTTCTGCGAAACCCTGGCGGATGGCGGCGGCAGTCAGAGAAGAAATCCAAAGTCGCTTGATCGCTGTCCGGCAGCCCGCCATTGTAACGAGATAACGAAAAATCAACTCCCCTTCCCGACCGGCATCACAGGCATTGACTAAAAGCTCCACAGTAGGATCACCGAGCAATTGCATGATTTTTTGATACTGGGTTTCCCTGCTGTTGGAGGGCTGCAATTGAAATGTCTCCGGGATCATCGGCAAGGTTTCGGCACGCCAACGCTTCCAGGCAGGGGTATAGACTTCCGGAGGAACCAATTCCACCAAATGTCCGACAGACCAGGTCAGCCGCGTATCTTCTTTTTCAAAATAGCCCGCTTTTTTTTGAAATCCCCCCAGGGCTTTGGCAATATCGGCCGCCATCGCTGGTTTTTCGGCAATAATTAGTTTTTTCATTGGGTCTCCTTTGTTTGAAATAACTTTTTCACAGAATCCAGCGGAACTCTTTCAACCTGAACAAAATTCCAATTCTTTAATCTCTTCCTTGTCGGCTGACAGCTTCAAATTACTTGCCAAAGGCTGCTGCGCCTGCTTTGCGCAGAAGGAGAATCTCACCGCAGTATCAGCAAACCGAGCGTCAGGTCCACAGGCCAACGGGCTTTGCTCTCTTTTTAAGTTCCGGATTGCAACTGTCTTTTCCTTGTTTTTTCATGATGAAATTCAAAACCACTTTGTCTGTTGTAGAGTGGTAACGTTAAAATAACATACTTTTCCTCTTTTCGCTTTATTTTCTATCATAAACTTCTTCCTGCATCCATGTAGGAAAGGATTGATTTTCCATTTAGACCGTGATAGAATAGGCACAGACCGAAATTCAAGATATTATGATTTTTTCCTGCGCTATTCTGTCTTTCTACCTGCTTCATAGAAAGAGCAGAAAGAGTTCGGTCCAAAAAATCATATCAACCAACCCAACGGCGGCTGACTTATTTTCCGTTGCGGCAGTATTGAACTCAGGCGACATAATACCCCAAAATATTATCTGCTTACCTCTTTATTTCTCGAATGAGTTGTGTTATACTAGCTCGTATGATAGTAACCGACAAAATCAAAAAAATCATGAAAGGTGAAAAATGAAATGAAAAGAACCTTTTATCTCGTGGATGATGATCCCAGCATTCGCCGTATCCTGCATAAGATTATTGAAGGCGATGAACTCGGCCGTGTGATCGGTCAGGCTGACGACGGCGAGAAAGCTGAAATTGAAGTAGCGAATTTAGATCCGGATGTTGTTTTAATCGACTTGCTGCTTCCCAACCAGGATGGCGTTCAAACCATTCAGCATTTGCACGAGAAGAATTACCAGGGTCAGTTTATTATGATTTCCCAAGTTTCCGAACAAACCTTGATCGGCCAGGCCTATGCCAGCGGGATTGAATTCTTTGTGCATAAACCTTTGAACAAAGTGGAAATCGTTTCTGTAATCAAATCCGTATTGGAAAAAATGCAGCTGCAGGAAGCGATTGCGACCATTCGCAGTTCCGTAACCAACCTGGAACCCACCGGCGATCCGAATGCTCCGAACCAAGCTGCCGCTAAAAACTCCACCTTTGATATTGACCGCGCCCGCAAGGTATTGCTGCGCATCTTATCGGATTTGGGTGTTTTAGGCGAAGCGGGCTGCCGTGATATCATCACTATCATTCTCTTCTTATTGGAAGATTATGAACCCGGCGAAGGCCTGATTCAATTGCATCATCTGCAGTCCGTTTACAAATCCGTACGGGAGCAGTATGAGAAGACTCAGGAAAAAGGTCCGTCTTATGATGAAAAAGCCATCGAGCAACGCGTTCGCCGCGCCGTCGGTGCCGCTTTACACAATGTTGCGGCTCTGGGAATTGAGGACTACGGTCATCAACTATTCAACACCTATGCCAATCGCTTATTCGATTTCTCGGAAGTCCGCAACGAAATGCGTTATCTCCGTCAGGAATCGCCGTATCATGGTAAGATCAACGTGAAAAAATTCCTGGAAGCTTTGCTCATTGAAGTACAACAACAAGCCAAAGATTAATTGCGAACAAGAGCGAGCGTACTCGTAAGAGACGGCTCGCTCTGCTTTTTGAGGTGATGCCATGTCTCGAACAGTCCTCGTCACCGGAGCATCCGGCGGTATTGGCGGCGCTATCGCCCGCGTGTTCGCTCAAAATGGCGATTCGGTCATCCTGCAATATCATAGCCAAAGTATGGCCGCGCAAAATTTGGTTGCCCAGCTGCGTCTGTTCCATCCCCGCGTTTGGGCTCTGCCCGCTGATTTGACCAAAGAAGATCAGGTGCAGACACTGTTTCAGCAGGCAGAAGAACTGGACGGTGCGGTGGACGTCCTGATCAACAATGCCGGCATTGCTTATTACGGTTTATTGCAGGAGATGTCGCTGACACAATGGAACCAGCTGATGGCGGTCAATCTCACCGCAGCCTTCCTTTGCTGCCGCTCTGTGCTGCCGGCCATGATCCGCCAGCAGGCGGGACAAATCATCAATATCTCTTCGATCTGGGGACTGTGCGGTGCTTCCTGCGAAGTTGCATATTCCGCAACCAAAGCTGCTTTAATCGGCTTCAGCAAAGCTTTAGCCAAAGAAGCAGGCCCCAGCGGCATTCGTGTAAATTGTGTGGCTCCCGGCCTGATTGATACGACAATGAATGCACATCTGGATTCTGCAGCCAGACAATCTCTCCTGGATGATACGCCTCTGGCTAAAATCGGCACCCCATCTGATGTGGCTGAGCTGGTTTTTTTCCTGGCTTCGGAAAAAGCAAAATTTATTACCGGCCAGGTCATCAGCCCCAACGGCGGCTTTGTCATTTAGTATTTTATCTAATCGGGAGGTCGGCTATCCATTCATTGGGTAGCCGACCTCCACAGCACCGTACGTACCGTTCGGTATACGGCGCTTCCTCAGTTTACACAATTGTCAACTTGTAACAGTCTGCAAAAGTAAAGTAACCGGCTCTTAGAAAGCGCTTGTTGGAGAGGGCGCGGCATAGGATTGGACTATGGGCTGTACGCCAATAGCCCTTTCTTGTATTTGCCCACATCCAAGCTAGCTCAGTCTTGATTCCAAGTCGAATCAATTGGGCATAACGTGTTCTCACTCGTTTCCATCGCTTCCGGGTGACCATCCTGATTCGGCTTCTTGTCCACTCATCCAGAGCTTCCAATCGTGCTTTCCTATCCGCTAGCTTGAAGTAGTTCACCCATCCCTTTATTCAGTAGTTGAGTTTCTTCTTGCGTTGGTCTATGCCCATCCCATTGCTTCTTCCGGTTATTTCCCTAATTTTACCTTTCAATTTCTCAGTGCTTTTCTTATGCACACGCAAACGTCCCTCTCCCTTGTATAGGTAAAAGCGGTATCCCAGGTATTTCACTCTTCCTGCATAGGCAACCTGTGTTTTCTCCCGGTTCACTTAGCAGCAGCAGTTTCTTTTCAATAAAGGGGATTAAGCTGTTCAGGACGCGCTCGGCGGCTCGTCGGCTTTTACAAAAGATTAGCATGTCATCCGCATAACGCACAAAGCGATGCCCTCTGCGTTCTAATTCTTTGTCGCATTCGTTGAGCATCATGTTTCCCAGTAATGGGCTAAGGGGACCTCCCTGAGGAACTCCTTCCGGACTTCCTTCCATCCGGCCTTCCACCATGATCCCTGCTCTTAAGAATTTGTGGATGAGTGAGATAACTCTGCCATCTTTTATGCTGTTCGAAAGGATTTGCACCAATTTGCTCTGGTTTACGGTGTCGAAATATTTCTCTAAATCCAGGTCCACTACATAGTGATATCCATTGCTTCGGTTGTCTTGACACTTTCTCAGTGCATCATGGGCGCCTCGCTTCGGTCGAAAGCCATAACTGTTGTCCGAGAATTGTTTTTCGTAAATGGGTGTGAGCACCTGGCAGATTGCCTGTTGGATCAAGCGATCTACGACGGTGGGGATTCCGAGTTTCCTGGTCTTGCCGTTTCCTTTGGGTATTTCTACCCTGCGGACTGGTTTTAAGTTGGTATTTCCCTTCCCGAAGGGACTGCACGAGTTCCTCCCGATTTGCTTTCAAATAGCGGTATAGCGCCTCTACTTGCATTCCATCTACTCCGCTGGCGCCTTGATTGCGTTTCACTTGTTTGTAGGCGTGGTTCAGATTATCCGCTGTCAGGATTTGTTCCAGCAATCCATTTCCAGTTTGTTTTGTGTTGGTGATGTCCGTTTCTATCGTCCCCGGCAGCTGGCACGCTTCCGCATACTTTCCCCGTTCCGCGGTTCCCCTTTGCGGACAGCTTTCTTTTGCTTGTTTTCGGTGTTCTTTTGCGCTGCCTTTGGCAATTTCCATTGATCTTCACCTCCTAAGGTTCAGCCCTTCCTCTAAAAGGTTTTTTTCCCTTTCCACCTTCTTGAGTACTATGGCCTCGGCTGACTTCTCGCGATAAATCTTATTTCAACCGGATTTTCACCCGTCCGCGAGATCTCCCACGGTAAGATGCGTTACTTTTCTCCCATATATCCGCCGTATTTACACCCTGGTATCCGGGTAGTGATTTGGATTTCGTCTTGTTTTGCAGACTCATCCTACTTTTTAGTGCCTGATACGGTTCGTGTTCCTCGGACCGGGAGTTTGCTCATCACGCTTCCTTCAGATTCCATCTCGCGATGGACACCCTTGCGCTTGGCTAATGGTTGGCTGCTACCTACCCCCATAGCGGACTTTCACCGCCTGGTTACGCACCATGCGTGGCGCAGCAAAAACTGCTCATCAATTGGGATGTTTCCAATTGACGAGCAGTTTTCCATTTTCTCTTTTCCGCGTTATGATGGCTTGTGCTCATTTTCGCCGGGGTTTGTTTTCTTTGCATCCGCTGTCCGGTGCGGCAGCTGATAATCCTTGGAAAAGGTTTTCAGGCTGCCTCCCTGCAGGCGCTCACTGTCCTCTTCTTCCGCTTTCTTTTTCAATGCTTCGGCGGCTGCCACTTGCTCGCTGTTCAAGACAATTTCAACGGCGTTTCTGGGCACCATTAAGGTAAATATGGTCAAACCCTTTTTGGAGGTGACGGAGATTTCTCCGCCCAAGCTTTTGGAAATGGACTGCACATGGGTTAAACCGATGCCGGTTGACTGCATACCGTCCCCCGAAAATTTCGTGGTATAACCCGGAGCAAAGATGATCTGCTGATCCATCTCTTCGATGCCGGGTCCGTCATCTGTAACCGTGATGAAGATATGCCAGCCAATCAGCGAAGAAGCGATTTGAATATGTCCCGGCGCTATTTCATTGGCTTCAATCGCATTGGAAACCAGGTTATTCAAAATTGAGATAATCGAGTGATATTGCGCCGTTCGGAAATGATAATTCAGCTGACTGGTCAGCACGATCTCTTTGCCGAGCCGTTTGGCATAGGAGTTGTTGGTCGAGCAGATAATTTCCACAATTTCTTCCAAAGACATATCGGCGCCCAGATTTTCTTCACTGATCAGTTTATCGAGTCCGGCGACAATGCGCTGATAGTCTTTTTTGATTTCATGAATATCCTTGGCGATATCCAACGCCTCCAGGGTCAACTTATCGCCTCGTTCATATTCTTTTTGCTTATCCTGCAGCACTCGATAGAGCGCATAGGCTTTTCCCATTGTCTTTTCAATATCTCCGGCCGATTTGCGCAAGAAAAATGCTTCCGCATGCAGACCATTGAGCAGCATAAGCAAATCTTCATATTTTGCCTTATCCTGAATCGCCCGTTCTTCCATTTGCCGACGCCGAATGATATAGAAAAAAGCGACGGTAATCGCCGTACGGAATACGGCGGCATAAACCATTTGCACAACGGTGGGAAAACCGGCATTGAGCGCTTCCTGCTCGCCGCGGACGACCAATTCGATAAAAGTAGCCAGGAAATCAGCCAGAAACAGCCAGGTGGTAATGTAAGCCGGCTTTTCCACATTGTGCCGAACATCGGCACCGATCAGAATAACCGCGTTGGTCAGATAGTAACAGAGTACCGGCCAGTTCAGTTTCAGCGCCATTTCCACGAGATCCGTATTTACTGCCATCGGGAACAGCTGGACTGCCTTGATCAGAATCACGGTCATGCCTGTAAAGAAACCGGTATTGAAAATATCCAGATCCTGCCAGAAGAGTAAGGCAAAACTAAAAGCGATGATACCTAAACCAAATTCCTGTGACCCACCCAGCTGGGAGGGTGTGAGTTTCATCTCTCCCAGGAACGCTGTACAAAACGCTACCGCCAGAATCCGCTTCCATGCTTCCCATTTTTGCGGATTGGCTTCTTTGGACGATTCAATTTCTGCGTTTGGCGGCTCTATTTTCTCCATCTTTTCATCTCCAAAGGCATTTTTTGCAGCGGACGACCTAATAAATTCGCGATTTCCCGCGTGATATTACCGACTTCCCGATAATTCGGATTGACAATGACGGCGTCAGCTCCCCGTTCCAAGGCCCAAACAGAGACAGCCGACTGCATCCAGGCTTTGGAAAGTGTGACAAAACTGACCGATGGTCTGACGAGCACCGGAACTGAAAATTTTTCTCTCAAGGGTAACAGCGAAGCCAGTGCTTCCTGCAGCGGCAGCACACTGGCAGTCGCGGCAGGCAGCGGCAGTAAAAAGGCAAGCTGATCCTGCCTTAAGCCGGTCTGCAGCGCGATGGTCAGCGTCTCCTCCGCCAACTGCATGCGTTGTTCCACACTGACTGGAATTCGTTTTCCACGCCGCAAATTCAGCAGCAGCGGTTTCTGGTAGAGAACTGCCAGCCGGCAGCAGTCTTGAAAATTCAAGCCTTCCAAAGGGGGAGCACAAATCAGCGCCCGGCCCGGCAACTGCTCGAGAGCCGTCGCGAGCTCCGCTGTCCGGGGAAAATCCAGGAGCAACGGATAAATGGCGGCGGTTGCCTGAATAAATTCCAGATAGGCCTGCAGTTGCAGCGCCGTGATCCCGGCTCCCTCACGCCAGCCAATGGCCAGCATCGCCGCTCCATTGCCGATCTGTTCGCAGAGATCATCCTGCATCAATTGCCAATTTTGGTTTCGGATATATGTCAAAGCATGCGGATGCCAGAAGCCATGCAAGGCATCGCCGATCAGGACAGCACCGTGATTGCCGCCCAATTCCAGACTGTATTTGCTGCCGGACAACCGAATCGTCTGACTCAGCTCCGTTTGATTCGCTGTTTCATTTTGGCTGTGCAATCCCTTTCCCCTCCCATTCAGCGCATGCTTCGTCCGCTTTGACTTGCCTTAATCTATGATTTGATCCTGCCAGAGACGTTCCAGCAGCGCAGCCAGGCGTCTGACCACCATTTGGTAGATCGCCTCTCCCTTGGCGGCAGTCGCTTTGGTGGCATCGCCGTTCATGGCATCGGGATAAGAATATTTGACGATATCGTCGGCCATCATCGTAATCATCAGTTTTTTCTCATAGACTTTTGCCTTACTCATGTCAACCAGCGTCGGATCAAGCGCTAAAACCACTGAGGTTTCATCCTCACCGGCATGACCCTGGCCATCGCAGACCGTCAAAATTTCTTTGGAGAAATGCAGCCACCAATTGACCAACATCACTTTGGCGCCGGTTTTGGCGATCCGATTGGCTGCCAAGGTCAGGGAAGGCACATTGCCGCCGTGACCGTTCAGCAAAATCACGTTTTTGATCCCGACATTTGTCCAGGAGGTCACGATTTCCGTAACATAATTGGCCAATGTTTCACCGGAAACGCTGACGGTGCCCGGAAAATAAATCAGTGACGGAGAATAGCCATAAACAACCGCCGGAGCGATAAAAATACGATCGCCATACTGTTCGTCCAGCAGCGACGCTATTTTCTCCGGAACGATGATATCGGTGCTCAGCGGGCAATGGCAGCCATGCGCTTCCAGAGAACCGATCGGTAAAATCAGTGTGTCAATTGTTTTCAGAGCAGCCAGGAATTGATCCTTATTGATTTTTGCCAGAAACATTTACTTCCCCCCTGTTTTGCCCAAAGATCGCTTGCGGCGACACTCCGGCATATTCTCTCTTCCGCTCTTTTCTTTCTGCTTAGGCAAGTTATTTTCCTTCTCTTTTTCTTGCCAAGTCAGTCATCTCCCGTTATAATGGAGACAGTATTGTGCTGAAAGAAGGTGATTCCCATCGCTGAAATGCGAAACCCTTGTTCCGGGCAAGCCAAAGCATTTTATAATAACAGAGACTATGACAGTGACAGAGGAAATGCCGGTCAGCCTGCCAAACCGGCAGCCCAGCTGTTTCATTCGTTTTGCCAGGCTCTGCCGCCCAACGGATTGATCGGCGATTATGGCTGCGGCAACGCGTTGGTTTTTGGCCGGGTCTTACTGCAAGGGGGCTGGCGTTATCTGGGTATCGATCACTCCTATGCCCAAATCAGTTATGCTGCCGCTAAGCTGCCGCAGGCGGCCTTCCTGCTGGCGGATTTTACGGCGTTTTCCTTGCCCGATGCTTATTTTGATGGGATTCTGCTGATCAACAGCCTGCAGGAAACAGATGCAGCACAGCAGGCACAGGTTTTAGAGAAAATCAGCCGTCAATTAAAAAGGCAGGCTCCCCTGCTTATGGCTCTGCCTCTGCCCGTCAGGCCGGGAACCACCGCCAATGCGATTCCCGAAGTCAAAAGCGGCCCCCCCTGCAGCAGCTTAGCGGCCTCTGCCTATCCGGCACTGCTGAACGACTGCGGTTTTTGCCTTTCGGCCCAAGCCGAACTGACGCAGACCAGCGGCCTTTCCTCTTTATGGCTTTTGGCTGTTAAGCAATAAAAATACTCCTTGCCGATTTTATGAATTGCTCCCCATCGTGTAGTCTCGAATTTTTCGTTATTTCGAGTGTCTACTCTATGGGGAGCAGTTTATTTTATTAAATTGACATGGAATTCAATTTTCCTTTTTGTGCCGGCATCGGCGGTCCGTAGAAGGAAACATCCTGATCGGTATAGAGCCACCTTCTGCGCCCCGGCTGCAGCTGCTCTTCCTGACCGACCAGTTCACCGGCCAGCATTTTTTGGGCGGCGGTGCGTAACTGTCCAATCAGTTCGGATCCGACCGGCAGCTTGTTATGACAGGGATAAACGATGCTGTAATATGGTGCCAATTCCTCCAATTTATCCAGCGAATCCAGCAGCGCCGCAAAGGAAGCTGATGCTCCAAACATATAAATCGGACCGACCTGCAGCGTATCGCCGGAAAAGAGAATACCGGCGGCCCGGTCGAGCAAGGCGATGCTGCCCGGTGTATGACCGGGTATTTCAATGCTTTCGAGTTGCCGGTCTCCCAGTTCAAAGCTTTGACCCTTGACCAGCGGCAGGAAATGCCCGCCTGAATGCGCCGGCAGCATGCTGAAATCGGCTGGATGCAGATAAACAAAAGGGAACTGATCCGCAGCGCCGGTATGATCGCCATGGGCATGGCTGAGTACGACGGTCAAAGGTTTTTGGCTCAGTTTGACAAGATAAGCCGCCAGTTCTCCGCCGGGATTGCCGGTATCGAACAGCAGCGCCCGCTCTTTGCCTTCAATCAAAAACATCCGCACATGACCTTGCGTGATAGACCAAACTCCCGGAGACAGCAGTTCACTGGTATAGACAGAATCGCTCATCGCTCGTCAGGCTCCTCTCTTACCGGTTGCATTCCGCTTTGCGGGCAAATGTATAGAGCGAATCACCACAGAATAAATAACGGGCGGGACCCACGCGCAGAATACGGCAATCCGCTTCGGCAATGACTTCTTTTTCATTCAAATGACCAATCAGCTGCCCTTGGCTGATCCAGCTGCCCTGACTGACGGCAGGCAGGAAAAAGCCATTGCGATCGGCCGATTTGCCTTCCAGTTTACCGCAGAAGACAGGTTCCGGTTTTTGCACCGGTCCCGGCAGCATGCCCAACTGCTTGATCAGTTTGACCAAAGCAAGATAGGCTTCTTCGGCGGCCGCCAAATCGACGCAGCCGGTTGGCTGACCGCCGGCCAGCTCGATGATCACGGCAGCCTTGCCCAGTTTTTGGCTGGCCTCCACGAACAATTGACCTTCGGTACCGCCGGACTGGATTACTACCGGAATATCCAGCATAGCGGCCAGGTTCTTGTCTTTTTCAGATTCGTGCCAGATCGAAAGAATATAATTACTGCCATAGATGCCGCAGCAATGCAAATCAACGATCGCATCCGGCCAGGCTGCTTCCTGATAAATCAGATTGGCGGTGACCAAGGTGGGAGAAGCGGCCAGCTTACCGGGGAAAATCCGATTCATATCCAGGTCATCATAAGGATTTGTTCTTTCCATGCGGCGGAAACCGCCCTGATTACAGATTGGCAGCACTTTGACCTGACCTTTCAGTTCGGATTCATGTTCCGTCAGGTATTGAATCAACTGATTGGCGGCATGCGTACCGGTAACTTCACCGCCGTGAATACCGGCAGTCACCATCAGTTTCGGACCATCGCCCTGACCAAATTGGTAAATTTCCAATTCAAAGCCGACCAGATCTCCGATTGGTTTTTTGGAAAACTGCATTGTGATTCCCTCCCCTTGTTTTTTTAAACTTCGCAGCTGCCTTGGAAGCTGCAGAAATTACGCTTTCGCCTTGCTGAAAATACGATGCAGTTCCTGCAACTCTTCGATCACAGAGATCTGCTGCGGGCAAGCGCTGACACAGGTGCCGCACTGCACACAGTGTGAAACATCCATGCCTTGTTCGACTGCTTCCTGATAGAGAGCGGTCGCCGCGTCCCAACTATCGAACATAGCGGCGTTATTATAGAGTGAGAAGAGTCTCGGAATATTGACTCCCTGCGGACAAGGCATACAATAACGGCAGCCGGTACAGTCAACCCGCAGCTTCGCCTTCCAGGCGGCGGCAACATCCTGCAGGAATTGCAGCTCTGCCGGCTGCATCCCGTTCACTCGGCTGGCTTCCATACTGCAGATACGAAGATTGTCTTTGACTTGTTCCATGGTACTCATACCGGAAAGCAGCAGAGAAACTTCCGGCTGATTGGCAACCCAGCCGAGCGCCCATTCCGCAGGAGATTTTTTAATCGGATAGGCGTCAAACATCGCCTGAATGTCAGCCGGTAAATTCGCAGCCAATCTGCCGCCGCGCAGCGGCTCCATCACCACAACGCCCAAACCTTTGGCAGCGGCATAACGCAGACCTTCAAGGCCGGCCTGGAAATCGGTATCCAGATAATTTAGCTGGATTTGGCAAAAATCCCAGGGATACGCATCGACAATTTCCTTGAAAACCTCGAGTTTATCATGAAAACTAAAACCGAAGTATTTGATTTTTCCCATGGCCTTGGCTTTTTTGGCTTCTTCGAAAGCATTGACTTTTTTAAATATCTCAAAGCGTTCCGCATTCAAACCATGCTGTAAGTAAAAATCGATATGATCTGTTTGCAGCTTGGCCAGCTGTTCCTCCAGGAACTCCAGCCATTCGTGGGTTTGAGTCAGTTTGAAAGAAGGATTCTTGGTCGCAAGCTTCACCTTGGCGCGATAACCATCCTGTAAGGCTTTCCCCAGGACAATTTCCGACTGACTGTTATGATAATTATAAGCCGTATCCACATAATTCACACCCTGATCGATAGCAAAACGGATCATAGCAATCGCTTCTGCTTCATCAATCACCTTATCCGGGCCGGTTACAGGCAGGCGCATGCAGCCAAATCCCAAAAGGGAGGGCTGAAAATCGAGCTTGCCAAATGTTCTCTTTTGCATCACTCTGACCTCCTTAAAAAAATTCACTGAACAACCTTATTCTATTTCCATATGCGAAAGGATATTTCCTTTGTTGCGGGCAGCCTGTGAAAATAAATTGAATCTGCTCTAAAAAACCGCTCTGCCGGTCAGGTGAAAGCGGCCGAAAAAACCGGAGTTGGCATTGCTTTTTTAAGGCGTCAGGCGGTTGCGATCCCGCGGGAAGAGCACCGCTTCCCGGATATTCTGCAAACCTAAGATTTTCATCACCAGACGTTCCGCCCCTATGGCATAACCGCCGTGCGGCGGCATACCGTTACGGAAGATTTCCAGATAACTCTGGAAGTCCTGCGGATCGAGGCCTTTCAGGCGGATGCTGTTGACCAGGGTATCATAATCATGGATACGCTGTGCGCCGGAATTCATTTCCATGCCACGGAAGAGCATATCAAAGCTCTCGGTCACTTCCGCATCATCCAATGAGGGTTGGGTATACATGGCGCGGCTGCCCCGGCCATAATGGGTGGCAAAAAGAAATTCGGAACCGGTTTCTTTCAGGATATATTCGCCGATCAGGCGTTCCGCTTCATTATCCAGATCGAGGCTGACCAGTGATTTACCGTACTCTTTTTCCAGAATCGCCGCGATTTCTTTCACCCTTAAGCGGGGAATCCGGCCGACTTTTGGTAAGCTTGCTTTGAACATCGCCAATTCTGCCGCATTGTGTTCCGCCAAATAGGCAAACAGATATTCCATCATGCGTTCTTCCAGTTGCAGAATATCCTGCAAACCGGAAATAAAGCCCATCTCCAGATCAAGACTGATAAATTCGCTCAAATGGCGGGAAGTATTGCTCGATTCCGCCCGGAAAACCGGCGCTACTTCAAAAACCCGCTGCAAACCGGCTCCCATCGCCATTTGTTTGTAAAACTGAGGCGACTGCGCCAAATAGGCTTTCTGCTCGAAATATTTGATTTCAAAAAGTTCGCTGCCGCCTTCAGTGCCGGTTGCCACGATTTTTGGTGTGTGAATCTCCGTAAAATTCTCCTGATGCAGAAAATCACGGAATGCCCTGACCACGCTGTCCTGAATTTTGAAAATCGCCGCGGTCTTGGTATGACGCAGACTTAAGACGCGGTGATCCAAAACATGCTCCAATCCGGCACTGATTTCTTCCTGATTCAATTCAAAAGGCAATTCATCCAGCACCTTGCCCACCACTTCAACCCGGCTGATCTGCAATTCAACCCCGAGCGGCTGCTTATCGGACAGGGAAACCGTACCGTTGACGATGACAGCCTGTTCGTTGCCGAGCTCAGCCAGCCAGTCCGGCTTTCCCGTGACCACTCCCTGGATCACGCCGGTTTTATCCTGAATCAGCAGGAAAGCCAATTTCCCTAATTTGCGCACGCGGTGCAGCCAGCCATTGATGCAGACTTCCTCACCCTGTTTTTTGCTTAAGTCTTTGATCCAATCTGTTTGCATCTTGTCTTCACTTCTTTCTCTTGCCTTTTGTACTCTCTTATTTTAATGCCTGATATACACTTTGGCAAGAGCAACACTCAGAAAACTTTCACTTTAAGAGAACGCTTTTGGGTGCTTGGCATTTGGTTTGCAGCGGCGCTTGCTGCGGCGGTTACAGATATTTATGCTGTCCGGTGAGAATTTGCTGGTATTTTCTCCTGTTCTCTGCTAAGATAGGTACACGAAAGAAAAAAAGCCCACGGCGATCATCCGCCTGGCTGTCAGCCTCAGGGAAATAGGCCGCCGGCTCCGGGATGAATTGAGGTTTTGCCCATGAAGAAAATCCTGTTATTTTTCTTGCTGCTGAGTCTGACCGCATGTAATGCTCTGCCAAAACCGGAAGCAAGTGTCCCGAATGTTGCCGAACCCGGGCCGGTTGCAGTCACCTTGCGCGCTGTCGGCGATAATTTAATCCATTATCCGATCTATGAATATGCCTATGCCATGGGAAAAGACCATTATGATTTCAGCAGCTGTTATGCACCGGTGGCCGCAGCCCTGGCAGCGCCTGATCTCACTTTCCTGAATCAGGAGGTCACCACGGCCGGCGAAAAATACATCATCTCTTCCTATCCCCTCTTCAATGCGCCGCGGGAACTGGCGCAGGAGATGGCGGCAATCGGTGTTGATGTGGTCAATCAGGCCAGCAACCATGCTCTGGATTCCGGTCTGAATGCCTTGATTGAAACCTTGGATCTTTGGCACAGTCTGGGAGTCAAAACGGTTGGGGTTTATCAACAGGCAACGGAGAGCAATATCCAAATCATCCGGCGCAATGGTCTCAGCTTTGCTTTTTTGGGCTATGATTACGGTCTGAACGGTTTTTCCGTGTCAGACTGGCAAGGTTATCAGATCGCGATGCTGGATGATGAGGCAACGATGTTTGCCGAAGTGGAGCAGGCAAAAACCATGGCCGACTTTGTCATCGTCTCGCTGCACTGGGGCAGCGAAGGTGATCTGACCGGCAGCGACGCCCAGCGTGAATTGGCGCAGCGGCTGGCCGATCATAACGTGGATCTGGTGCTTGGCCACCATCCGCATGTAATCCAACCGGTGACGCTGCTGACGCGGGCTGACGGAAAAAGCATGCCCGTATTTTATTCTTTGGGAAATTTAATTTCCAATCAGATTGAGGCGGAAAACATGCTGGGCGGCATGGCTCAGGTCACCTTCGTCAAAGAAGGGGATGTCACTTCGGTGCAGTCGCCGTTGTTGATTCCGCTGGTTACTCATTTTGAAACGCGCTTTTGGGCCACGAAAGTCTATCTGCTGCAGGACTACAGCGATACTTTGGCAGCGCGGCATGGGATTCTAGGCTATGACAGCCGTTTTTCCTGTGCGTACCTGCAAACTTTGTATGAATCGGTTGTAAGTGAAGCTTTCCGTCCGCCTGCAGCCGGCATCACCGAATGATCTTCGAGCAAAAGACGGTCTGCGACAGGCAGCCCGGCAGAAAAAAAGGGAGCGTGAATGATGTCCAGCCAAATTGCGATGATTCTTGACGGCAACAGTATGGCCAACCGTGCTTTTTATGCTTTGCCGCTCTTAAGCAACCACCAGGGAATCTATACCAATGCCGTTTATGGTTTTGCCATGATGCTGCAAAAGCTAGAGCAGGAGTATCAGCCTGATTATCTGCTGGTTGCCTTTGACCGCCATGAGCCTACCTTCCGCCATCTGGAATATGCCGACTACAAAGCTACCCGCCAAAAATCACCGCCGGAGCTGATCGGTCAGCTTTCCCTGCTGCACGATTTACTGGATGCCTGGCAAATTGCCTGGCTGGAGAAAGCTGGTTTTGAAGCGGACGATTTGCTGGGCTGCCTTTCCTGTCGCTTCCAGGCAGCCGGGATCAGGACGCTGCTGGTTACCGGTGATCGGGATGTTTATCAGCTGATCACAGCGGATACCTCGGTCTTATATACGCAGAAACGCGGCGTCAGTGATTTACAGATCGTCGATGCGGCAACGATTGAGCAGCAATATGGTCTAAAACCTCAGCAGCTGATCGATGTCAAGGCACTGATGGGGGACGCCTCCGACAATATTCCCGGTGTTCCTGCCATCGGTGAAAAAACAGCGCTGCGCTTAATACAAACCTATGGCAGCCTGACCGCTGTGCTCGAGCATGCGGCGGAAATCAAGGAAAAAAAAGTCCGCGAAAATCTGCTGCTCTATCGCGAGCAGGCGCTCTTGAGCTATCGTTTGGCGAAAATCGACTGTAACGTCCGGCTGGAGCAGCCGCTTGCAGCCTGGAAACGCCAACCTGTCAACCTTGCGGCTTTGCGCAGCTTTTTCACCAAATACGATTTGCGTTCCCTGCTGGAGAAATTACCGCAAGCAAAAACGCAGGTCAGCTTGCCCGATCCGTCAGAACATGCGCTGCCGCTGCTCAAAGGCATGCCGGCCGACCGTGAGACGATCCTATCCCTGCTGCAAAAGCAGCAGTTCAGCGCGCTCTCGGTCCAGGAAGAACCGGGATTGCTGGCAAGTTCTGATCTGAGCTTTGCTTTCCTGACAGAGCAAGGAGAAATGTATCTTTATCATGCCGACGACGATGCTGCTCTGACCAAAATCATCGACTTATTGACAAAACAGCGTTTCACCGTCTGGGACAAAAAGCGTCTTTCTCATCTGCTGCAGCGCAGCTTCCCTCTGGCCGAAGATGCCATGCTGCAGGCTTACCTGATCAATCCGGGTCAAAAACTCAGCTTAGACTCCTTCGCTGCTGCCGTTTTTCCGGATCAGCCTTTACCGCAGAGCGATTCTTTGCCGATCACAGAGCTGCTGCAGCTGCAGCGTCTGATACCCTGGCTGAACCGGGTCTTAAGCGAACGCAGCCTGACCGCGCTGTACCGCGAAATTGAACTGCCGCTGGCCGATTTGCTTTACCGCATGGAAACCAGAGGAATCGGCGTACACATTGCCGTTCTGCAGGAGTTGAACCGCGAGTACCAAATACAAATGGATCGTCTGCAGGAACAGATCTGGCAAATGGCAGGACAACAATTTAATCTTAATTCACCCAAACAGCTGGGTCAGGTTCTATTTGAAAAACTGGGTTTGGCGGGCGGTAAAAAAACAAAATCCGGTTTTTCCACCGACGCAGCGGCGCTGGAACTCCTGGCTGATCAGCATGAGATCATCGCTTTGATCCTTTCCTACCGTACGCTCAGCAAGCTGCAGGGAACCTATCTGCAAGGTATGATTCCGCTGATTTCCAGCGCTGATCAATGCCTGCATACCACCTACAACCAGGCGGTAACAGCAACCGGACGTTTGTCCAGCAGCGATCCCAATCTGCAGAACATTCCCACCCGTTCCGAAGAGGGGCGCATTATCCGCAAAGCCTTTTTCCCCACGCAAAATGGCTGGCGCCTTGTCTCCGCCGACTACTCTCAAATTGAATTGCGTATTCTGGCTCATCTTGCTCAGGATGAAGCCTTCATTGACGCCTATCGTCAGGACCAGGATATTCACCGCCGCACAGCCGCCGAAGTATTCAATATCCCCTTTGAGCAAGTCAGCTCTCTGCAGCGCAATCGAGCCAAAGCCGTCAATTTCGGAATTATCTACGGCATCTCCGATTACGGTCTGG
Organism: Negativicutes bacterium; assembly: GCA_021372785.1. Taxonomy (NCBI): domain Bacteria; kingdom Bacillati; phylum Bacillota; class Negativicutes; species Negativicutes bacterium. The sequence continues at coordinate 59,558 of JAJFTT010000004.1, forward strand.
CTACGCAGCTGCACATCAGCAGAGCCGAAGCAAAAACCTATATTGACCGCTTTTTTGAAGAATTTCCGGCTATCCGCCGCTACCAGGACCAATTGATTGCCGAAGCCAAACAGAATGGCTATGTGACTACGCTTTTCCAGCGCCGGCGCTATCTGCCGGAACTGCAGGATCGTAATTACAATTTACGCAGTTTTGGCGAACGCGCAGCCCTCAACACGCCGATTCAAGGCAGTGCAGCCGATCTGATCAAACTGGCAATGCTTCGCTTGCAACAGGCGATCGAAAAGCAAAAATTACAGGGTCATATTTTACTGCAGGTACACGACGAGCTGGTCTGTGAAACACCGCCGGAAGAAGAAGCGGTCCTGAAACGGATTATGCGGGAAACCATGGAAAATGCCATCCAGCTGATCGTTCCCATCAAAGTTGAACTCAGCAGCGGCGATAATTGGTACGATTTACACTGAAAATCAGAAAAGACCGCTTCCCGCACTGCAGCTCTCCGATAACAGAGACTGACAGACAGGGTAACGGTCTTTTCAACACAGCGAAAAACGGATCGGACGGCGGCAAGCTGATCAGACTAGAATTCTAGCGTTTGCCCGCAGTAGGCGAGCGCTGCCGGACCATGATACCGACTTTTCGCCTCGAGCAAGAGCTGATCATTGTTATTCAGCGGTGGCAAATGCGTCAGCAGAAGACGTTTTGCGCCTGCTTCGGCAGCCAGATTGCCGGCCTGAACCGCGGTCATATGCAGATTTTCGGCGTAGGCCAAGTCGGCATGCGCAAAGTTTGATTCGCATAAGAGCAGATCCGCCTGAGTCGCTGCGGCCTGTAAGTGCGGACCATAAGCGCCATCGGCTGTATAAAAGATTGACTTGTTTTCCGCACTGATCCGGAAACCATAACATTCCAGCGGATGCACCGTACGCACCGGAGTAAGCGTGAAAGCGCCTACTTGAAACGCTTCTCCCGGCTGATAAGCCATCCCTTGCGTCACACTGCCGCTGCGATAGGTCAGACTCTGGAATTCCGCTGCGTTGGCATGGCCGAAAATCGGTAAGGGTTTGATTTCCGCCTCCCGCAGACCCAGAACATAGTAAGCCTGAGCCAGCACCATCAAGTCACAGCAATGATCCGCGTGATAGTGTGAAATCACTACGCCATCCAGTTCGCTGAGACTGCAGAGTTCCAGCAGTCTGCTCAGGACGCCGCTGCCGCAATCCAGGAGCATTTTAGAGCCATTGCTTTCAATCAGATAACCGGAGGAAGCTCCGCCGGCTTTGGGGAAGCCTCCCCACATACCAATCACAGTCAGTTTCAAAAAAAACGCCTCCTTGCTATGGCTGCTTGCTGCATGCTGTGTGTGCGGTTTTTTTGTCGGGACAGACAAAAAGAGAACCGTTCGCCCGCAGCGGATTTAAACCAGTTCCGTCACGATCTCCCCATCCACTAAAAAAACTTTTTCATATTCTATGGAATTTTCACGGCAAAGCCGGCGGACCTGCTCCAGAATTTCCGGTGCAAACTTTGCCGCCAAACCACAGGATGCACTGATGCTTCTGGGAACCGGAATCAGGTTAACCTTGCTGCCTGCTATCTGCATCGCTTGTTCAAACCGCATGGCGAAATGGACATTCTGAAAAGTAAAACAACAAAACGGTGGCTGCGGCACAATGAGATCTCCCCTTTCTCTTTTTAATTAGCGATTACCCGGACCATTTCCTGCTGCAGGCAAAGTAGTTTTTGCGATCAATTCTATTGATATTTTGATCCATGTGCAATAAAATAGAAAGATAACCGGCGGGCAGAATCCGCTTGACTTTGCCGTGCTGATTTGAAATACGAAAGGGAAATCAAAAATCATCATCATTTCTCATTGCCGCACAATTTGCCGCTCCGGGCGGAAAATTCCCTTCTCTAAAATCCACACCGCAGCAGAAATTAACAGCGGTGAAGGGGTGCAACAGTGTATACGCAACGGTTTGGGTGTCTCCGTCATTTCCAGATTGAGTTATGAACCGCATGAGGATCTGCTGACTTTCGATCTGACGGACGACGATTTACAGCGCAGTTTTTATCTGATTCCCACTCAAAATCAATATCTATCCCCCTATGCGGCGAAACTGATCCGTTATGTGCAAGACAATCCCTTAGCGATGCCAAAGAAAAAAGTACAGTGAACAGAGGTTACTCTTATGAAAGAAGTCTATCTTGATTATGCGGCAACTTCCTATCGGAAACCGCAGGCTGTGATCGATGCCATGAGCGATTATTGGCAAAAAAACCAAATGTATAGCCCCGGTCGGGGTGGTTATGCCGGCGCCCTGGAAGCCAACCGCCTCTTACTGCGGGCGCGCTCTTTGATTGCCCAATTGTTTCAGGTTCCTAATTCCGAGCAGGTCATCTTTACCAGCGGAATTACAGAAGCTTTGAATGTATGCATCAAAGGCTTAGTAAGAAAAGGCGACCATGTGCTGACCAGTTCGATGGAACACAATGCCGTCATCCGTCCGTTGGCGCATTTACAGCGCGATCACTTGATCACCTATACAGCGGTCCGCTGCGACCAGCAAGGCCGCCTGGATCCCGATCGTCTGGAAGCGGCCATCCAACCCAATACAACCATGCTGGTTCTGACCCACGCAGCCAACTTAACCGGTACTTTGCAGCCAATCGCGGAAGCTGCGGAAATAGCCAGGCGCCATCAGCTTGACTTTATTCTGGATACCGCTCAGACCGCAGGATTATACGACTTGGATTTTTCTGCGCTCTCTCCTGCTGCGCTGACCTTTACCGGGCATAAGAGTCTGATGGGACCGCAAGGCAGCGGTGGCTTTGTCGTCAGTCAGGAAGCAGCCATCCGCATGAATTCCCTGATTCAAGGCGGGACCGGCAGCCGTTCGCATGAACTCTATCAACCCGATTTTTTACCGGACCGCTTTGAAGCCGGTACTTTCAATATGCCGGGCATCGTCGGTTTAGCGGCGGCTGCCGAGTGGGTTTTACAGCAAACCCCGAAGGCTCTGCTGCGGCAGGAAACGGACTTGTTTGCTTTCTTTCTGGATGGACTGCGCCGGATTCCGGAGCTGCAGATTTACGGTCCCGCCGATGCCGCTCTGCAAACACCGACGGTATCTGTCACCCTGAAACAACTTGACTGCGCCGCTTTCAGCTATCGTTTGGCCGAAGAGTTTGGTATCGCCACCCGGGCCGGGCTGCATTGCGCGCCATTGGCTCATCAAACGATCGCTACTTATCCCAATGGGACAGTTCGCTTCAGCCTCGGTCATTTCACCACCAAAGAAGAGCTGCTTTACACGCTGGCTGCCATCGAGCAAATCAGCAGCCGGCAGTCATAAAAAAGCACTTGTCTGGCAGCCGGTTTTTGAAATAAAACCAAGCCAGGACAAGTGCTTTTTTTACTGTCTGCTTTCTTATTTTTCCTGCTGAAGCAATCTGCTCAAAGCAAGCACAAAAGCGCGATTTTGTACCTCACTGCGTTTCGCAGGTCCCTTCAGATGTTTGCCTGTGCTGCGGATCACTCTGGCGGTATGGCGCGCCAACAATAAAGCGTCGATATTGGCTGCGGTATATTGCTGCCCGTTTTGGTTGATGGCGATCGCGCGTTTGGCCAGGCACATCGCAGCCAGGCCGTAATCCTGGGTCACCACAAGATCTCCCGGCTGCGCCAGATTAACCAATGCGAAATCCACACTGTCGGCACCTTTATCATAAGTCAGCGTCGCTGCCCCCGGTCTTTCAAAAAAATGAGAGGTGTCACAGAGGATCAGGCAGGTCAAGCCATACTGATTCGCCAGCGCAATGGTTTCATCTACCACCGGGCAGCCGTCCGCATCGATCAGCACTCTCATTTTATAACCCTTTCGCGGCGGGCAGCTGCTGCCGCTTGCGCGATTTATTCATCTTCCCCCAGGTACTGCAGCAAGTTCTGCCCGGTCAGCACCTGGTAAGCGGAAAGGTAGCGTTCCATAGTTCCTTTGATCACCCAATCGGGCAGTTGAGGTGCTGGCGGCTCTTTATTCCAACCGGAAGTCTCCAGCCAGTCCCGGATGAATTGCTTATCCAGGCTTTGTTGCGACCGACCCGGAACATATTCTGCCGCCAGCCAAAAACGGGAACTATCCGGAGTACAGCATTCATCAATTAAGATGACTTCATCGTGATAAATACCAAATTCAAACTTCGTATCCGCCAGGATCAAACCGTGCTGCAAGGCATAATCAGCCGCTTCCTGATAAAGTGCCAGAGACACGCTGCGCAATTTGGTCGCCAGCCGGAGACCGACCAATTCGGTCATCCGTTCAAAGCTGATATTTTCGTCATGTCCGACATTATTTTTGGCCGCGGGGGTGAAGACAGGATTGGGCAGACAATCCGATTCCACATAGCCTTGCGCCAGTTTCATTCCGCCCAAAGTGCCGTGATCACGGTATTCTTTCCAGCCGGAGCCGGACAGATAGCCGCGCACCACGCACTCAACCGGAATCACTTCCGCTTTTTTAACCAACATCACTCGCCCGTTCAGCTCTTTCGGAAAATGGCAGGCTGGGACCGGCAGTTTGGCGACCTCGGTCGTAATCAGATGATTGGGCACGATATGGGCTAATTTCTCAAACCAAAAACGTGATAACTGGGTCAAAACCTGACCTTTATGCGCAATCCCATTGGGCAGAACCACATCAAAAGCAGAAACACGATCGGTAGCGATCAGCAGGAGCTGGTCTGCCGCTTCATAAATATCGCGGACTTTTCCCCTGGATTTCAATGGCATGCTTAAGAACCCGGTGTCAGTCAAAATAAGACTCATATTTTCACACTCCAGCTTTTTTTTATTTTATCTGATTATAGCACAGATTTTTTTATTTGAACAGAGTGCTGCGCAGGAATTCAAATTAGCGGTAAGCGAAAGCAAACCTTTTCTTTGCTCTCACCCGGAACGAATGAATATTCTGCAAAATATCATGTTTTCAAGTAAATTACGACTTATTTCTTTGCTATCTCACACTTGAAAAATTCTGAAAAAGGATTATAATGGGATTGAAGGTCAGAGAAGGTCAAATATCTCTTCCCCACCCATTCCCGCCGAAGCACTCGGCAGAAACCAAAAAGGAGATCGAGCGATGAATACACAAAAACTAACCCAAAAATCAATGGAGGCACTGGAAGCTGCTCAATCTTTAACGATTTCAAATCAGAATCAGCAATTGGAAGCGCCTCACCTCTTGCTGGCTTTATTGCAGCAGGAAAACGGCCTCATCCCGGAAATTTTACGCAAAATGCAAATTTCTCCGGAAAAATTAGCGGAGGAAACCGAGAAATTGGTCAAAAGCTATCCGGCAGTGACCGGTTCCGGTCGGGAAGCGGGTAAAATCTACGTTTCACCGGCCGTCGATCAAATTCTCAATGCGGCAGAAAAAACCGCGCAAAAAATGCATGATGATTTTGTTTCCGTGGAGCATCTTTTTCTCGGAATACTGCAGCAGCCGGGCAATCAACTGAGCCGGTTGTTTGCGGCGCAGGCTATTTCGGAAGCCGGTTTTCTCAAAGCGCTGGCCACCGTTCGCGGTAATACCAGAGTTACCACCGACACCCCGGAAAATACCTATGACGCTCTGAAAAAATACGGCACCGATCTGGTGGAACAGGCACGCAATAAAAAATTAGATCCCATCATCGGCCGCGATGATGAAATCCGTAATGTCATCCGCATTCTCTCCCGTAAAACCAAGAACAATCCGGTCCTGATCGGCGAACCCGGTGTCGGCAAGACTGCGATTGCGGAAGGATTGGCGCAGCGGATTGTCCGCGGCGATGTACCGACCAGCCTGAAGGAGAAAACCATCTTTTCTCTGGATATCGGCTCTTTGATTGCCGGCGCGAAATTCCGCGGGGACTTCGAAGAACGGTTGAAAGCGGTCTTAAACGAAATCAAACAAAGCGAAGGCAAAGTCCTACTCTTCATTGACGAGTTGCATACCATTGTCGGCGCCGGTAAAACGGAGGGTGCTATGGATGCCGGCAATATGCTGAAACCCATGCTGGCGCGTGGCGAGCTGCATTGCATCGGTGCGACGACCCTCAACGAATACCGTCAGTATATTGAAAAGGATGCCGCCCTGGAACGCCGTTTTCAACCGGTCATGGTCTTGGAACCGAGCGTGGAAGATACGATCAGTATTTTGCGCGGTTTGAAAGAGCGCTACGAAGTCTTCCATGGCGTCAAAATTCAGGATCAAGCCATTATCGCGGCGGCTACCCTCTCGCAGCGTTACATTACCGATCGCTTCCTGCCTGACAAAGCCATCGATTTAATTGATGAAGCCTGTGCAATGATCCGGACGGAAATTGATTCCATGCCAACCGAGCTGGATGTGATCCAACGTAAAATCATTCAGCATGAAATTGAGGAAGCGGCTTTAAAGAAAGAAAATGATCCGCTTTCTTTGGAACACCTGAAAGAAATTCAAAAGGAACTTGCCGGTATGCGCGATCAATTCAATGCCATGAAAGCGCAATGGGAAAATGAGAAACAAAGTATCGGCAAAGTACAGAAACTGCGTGCTGAACTGGAAACCCTGCAGGCCGAAATGGAACAGGCAGAAAGCAATTACGATTTAAACAAAGCCGCCGAACTGAAATACGGTAAAATTCCCGCTTTGAAAAAGCAGTTGGCAGAAGAAGAGCAGGCTGCTCAGGTCGGGCGCAAAACCACACTGCTGCGCGACAGGGTTACCGAAGAAGAAATTGCCCGCATCGTCGAACGCTGGACCCGTATCCCGGTCGCTAAATTACTGGAAGGCGAGCGGGAAAAAATCCTGCATTTGGATCAGATTCTGCACCAGCGGGTAATTGGTCAGGATGAAGCTGTCACGAAAGTCAGCGAAGCCATTATTCGTTCCCGTTCCGGTCTGCAGGATCCTGACCGTCCCATTGGTTCTTTTCTCTTTTTAGGACCGACCGGCGTCGGCAAAACAGAATTAGCCAAAACGTTGGCAGCGGCGCTTTTTGACAGCGAACGCAATCTGATCCGCATCGATATGAGTGAATACATGGAGAAATTTTCTGTTTCCCGCCTGATCGGAGCACCTCCGGGTTATGTCGGTTATGAGGAAGGCGGCCAGCTGACCGAAGCGGTGCGCCGTGCGCCTTATTCCGTTGTTCTATTTGATGAAATCGAAAAAGCCCATCCCGATGTTTTCAATATTCTGCTGCAAGTTCTGGACGACGGTCGGATCACCGATTCACAAGGCAGGACGGTAGATTTCAAGAACACCATCCTGATTCTTACCTCCAATCTTGGTTCTTCCTATCTGCAGGATGGGATCGATGCCAATGGTGAAATTACCGCGGAAGCCAAAAACTTGGTAGAGGGTTTACTGAAACAAACCTTCCGTCCGGAATTCCTTAACCGTCTGGACGAAATCGTCTTCTACAAGCCGCTGAGTAAGACGGATATCAGCCAAATCATCGATTTATTGCTCGCAGAACTGAATCAGCGCTTGAGCAAGCAGCAACTGAGCTGCTCCCTGACTCCAAAAGCCAAAGCCTTTGTCATTGAAGCAGCCTATGATCCTCTCTATGGCGCCCGTCCGCTGCGTCGCTATCTGCAGCGTAATCTAGAAACGCTGATTGGACGTCACATTCTGCAAGGCGACTTACTGCCGGGCAGCACACTGCTGATCGATGCAGTCAACGAGACCCTGCAGATCGTAAAATAAAACACGGCAGAAAACCGAAGCGGATCCGGGGTATCGTCACGGATCCGCTTCGGTTTTCTTATCCCTGCTGAGATTCGTGCGCTTTGGCCCTTTCGGCTTAAGAGGAAAATAGAATAACTAGCTTTCCACTCTCTGAATGGCAGCGCCGATCCCACGCAGTTTCTCTTCCAGTTTGACATAGCCCCGGTCAATATGATAAATCTGATGAACCCTTGTTTCACCCTCCGCAGCCATACCGGCCAGAACCAGGGCGGCGCCTGCCCGTAAATCGGTCACCTGCACCTGCGCGCCGGTTAATTGCCGAACCCCCTGCAAAAACGCCGTCCGTCCGTCGATGCGGATATTGGCACCCATCCGCATCAATTCTTCCGTATGCTGAAAACGATTTTCGAAAACAGTTTCTGTGATCAGGCTGTTCCCTTCCGCCAATGTCAACAGCGCCATCATTTGCGCCTGCATATCGGTGGGGAAACCGGGATGCGGCAGCGTAGTGACATGTGTGGGCAAGAGTTTTACCGGGCCTTGAATGCGAATCCCCTCCCGCTGATCCTGAATCAGACAGCCTACTTCCCGCAGTTTCGCCAAAACCGGCTTCATATGCTGAGAGACAGCCCCCTCCACAAAAACATCACCGCCGGTGATGGCTGCGGCGATCAGGAAAGTACCCGCTTCAATCCGGTCGGGAATCACCTCGTGCTGACAACCGTGCAGCTGTCGCACGCCTTCCACACGAATCACATCGGTACCGGCACCATGAATGTGAGCACCGCAGGAACTGAGAAAAGTCGCCAAATCACTGATTTCCGGCTCGGCAGCTGCGTTTTCAATAACTGTGCTGCCTTCTGCCAGCGTTGCAGCCATCATGATATTTTGGGTAGCGCCGACGCTGGGAAAATCCAGGTAAATCTGATTGCCTTTCAGCCGCGCCGCTTTGGCATGAACATAGCCGTTTGACAAACTGATTTCCGCCCCCAGCGCCTGCATTCCCTTCAGGTGTAAATCCACCGGACGGCTGCCGATGGCGCAGCCGCCCGGCATGGGGATTTTAGCCTGCCCAATTCTTGCCAACATCGGGCCGAGTACGACAAAAGAAGCGCGCATTTTTGATACCAATTCGTAAGGCGCTTCCCAATTACTGACAGTGGCAAAATCGATGAACATCGTATCCTCTTCCTGTTGAATTTGAGCGCCCGCTGCTTCCAGTATCTGTTTCATCATCAATACATCTTCCAGAGTGGAAGGGACACTATGGATCAGACAGGGTTCCGCCGAGAGCAAAGTAGCCGCCATGATCGGTAAAACCGCATTTTTGGCGCCGTGAACTTTGATCTTCCCTTCAATTCTCTGCCTGCCATCTATTTTAAAGTAAGCCATTACTCCACCTCTATTTGATTGATTCCCTCATTCGGTACTATACTTTGTCTCCGACTGCGTGCGGCAGCGCTGCGCTGCCGCAGCGAAACTTCGGTTGGCTGCCCTTTCTATTCTGTAATCTGTTTGTAACATTACTAAAATTCGTGCCGGAAAGAGAAAACCCTTTCTTTTTCCGGCTGTCGCTGAAACTTGTAGATTCCAGCGTCTGCAGACAAAAACCCTCCCTTTGTTTTTACAGGAAACACAGGGAGGGTTTTTGTCTGCCTCTGGCAAAGAAAGTGATGAAGCCCGGCCCGGGCAAGTTGCGCAAATGACCGCAAAATTCAAAATTGACCTGCCTCTTTACTTGATTTTGCAATAAACGCTTCCGGAGGGTCATCCCGATGACAGAACGTATAGAGAATTGCTTCCACAATTCTGCGGCAGGCCTGACCGTCTCCATACGGATTGACTGCCTTTTTCATTTTTTGATACAGCAACGGATCATCCAGCAAGGCATTCGTCTGTTCTACAATCCGGTTTTCGTTGGTCCCCACTAAAATCACCGTACCTGCCGCTATCGCTTCCGGTCGTTCTGTCACATCACGCAGCACCAGGACCGGTTTGCTCAAAGCAGGCGCTTCTTCCTGAATTCCGCCGGAATCGGTCAGGATCAGATAACTGCGCGCCATGAGGTTATGCATATCATCCACATCCAGCGGTTCCACCAGATGAACTCTTGGCAGATCCTGCAAAACAGGAAAGACAACTTCCCTGACCGCCGGGTTCCGATGCACCGGAAAACACAATTCAACATCTTCATGCGCAAGCACGATGCGGCGCAGCGCATTGGCGATTTGCCGCATCGGTTCGCCTAAATTCTCTCTTCGATGCGCTTCCACGGTAAGCAAGCGCCGCTCTTTGCCGAGTTGGTTAAGGCTTTCGACGGTAAAGTGGTAATCCTGCCGGACGGTGTAAGCCATAGCGTCGATCACGGTATTGCCTGTGACAAAGATTCTTTCTTCCGGAATGCGTTCTGTCAGCAGATTTTCACGGGCCAGAGGCGTTGGTGAAAAATGCAAATCGGCTAATCTTGCGGTCAGCTGCCGGTTCATCTCTTCCGGAAAAGGAAAATACTTATCATAAGTCCGTAAACCGGCTTCCACATGGCCAATGGGAATCTGGTGGAAATAAGCGACCAGAGCAGCGATGAAAGAGGTCAGCGTATCGCCGTGCACCAAAACCAAATCCGGTTTTTCTGCTGCGATCACCGGTTCGAGCCCCTGCATGGCCCGGACCGCGATCCCTGTCAGGGTCTGTCTTTGCCGCATGATATTGAGATCAAAATCCGGTGTGATGGCAAATGTCTGCAGAATTTGATCCAGCATTTCCCGATGCTGCCCGGTGACACAAACCCGGGAAATAATATCCTCCCGGCATGCTTCCAGGGCTTTGACCAACGGCGCCATTTTTACTGCTTCCGGCCTGGTACCGAAAATCGTCAGGACCTTGATTTTTGTCAATGCCTGCATCTATTCGTCCTCCTGCTTCTTGTTCTCTCGCTTTTTCAATTCTTCCTGTAATTCATCGACAAACTTGCGGCCATACCCTTTGGTATTGACTTCCGCTTCCAATTTATTTAAGGAACGAGCCGAAACAAACAAAATGACACCGACCATGCCAACCACAAAGGAAATCAAGCGGCCATGGACACTGGTTACTTCGATCGCGGAAAGGCCAAGACAGATCGAAATCGCATAAAGCCATAAAACTGTCTGTTTTTGTGTCAGACCATTGTCATAGAGAATATGATGGATATGCCTTCTGTCTGCATGCATTGGTGATTTTCCTGCTCTGATCCGCTTAAAAAAGACGATCATCGTATCAAACAGCGGTAAACCCAAAGCGAGCATAGGGATCAGCATGGTGGCAAAGGTGGCGCCTTTCATAGGGCCCCGGATGGAAAGACAGGCCAAGACAAATCCGATCAGGAGCGCCCCGGCATCCCCCATGAAAATCTTGGCGGGGTGAAAATTATAGCGTAAAAAGCCGATGCAGGCCCCGGCCAGGGCAGCCGACAAGAGGACCACCTCGGATGAATCCATTTGCCAGGCGACGACCATCAAGGTCAGGGAAGCTATGGCAGCGGTTCCCGCAGCCAGGCCATCCAGGCCATCGATAAAATTCATGACGTTGGTCACCGTAACAATCCACAGCATACTCAAAGGTGTGCTTAGGAAACCGAGTGAGATATACTCACCGTTGAAAGGATTGCCAATGCCTTGAATGGCAATGCCCGAGCGGACCGCAAGATAGGCACAGCCCAATTGGATAACCAAACGCAATTTTGCCGAAATATCCAGTTTATCATCAATGACTCCGACAATCAGTAAAACAGTACCCCCAATCAGGATACCGAGCATTTCTTTACTTAAAGCGACAAAAAGGCTGCAGGCGACCAGAAAAGCAACGTAGATGGCCACCCCACCCAAATAGGGAACCGCCACCGTATGCGTCTTGCGTGCATTGGGTTTGTCCATAATGTTCAAACGCTGTGCCAGTTTCATCGCAATCGGGGTAAAACAAATTACTAAAAAGAGCGCAATAGAAAAAGTAAAAACCGTTTCTAATAAAGAAATATTCGTACCATTCATGATAACTCCTCTTAATCAAAGAATCACTGTCGGCTCAGGATTTCTTACCGCAAACCGAAAAAGCCGAAGGTTTACACCGGTGTTTCTGTTTTTTCGGCCGCTATCCGGTACATTGGAATATTGGCTTCCGTTAATAATTCCAAAGACAAATCATCCGGATAACCTTCACGGTAATAAATTGCTTTGATGTGGCTGTTGATCAGTAATTTCGCGCAGAGAGAACAAGGAAATACGGTGGTATAACAAACCGCTCCCTCAATGCTGCTGCCTGCCAGGGCTGCTTGGATGATCGCATTTTGCTCGGCATGTACTGCCCGACAGATTTCATGCCGCTGACCGGAAGGAATTTGTTCCTGTTCCCGCTTGCAGCCTACGATCAGACAATGTGCTAACCCGCTGGGAGCGCCATTATACCCGGTGGACAGAATCCGTCGATCCCGAACTAATATGGCTCCCACCTGACGGCGCAAACACGTTGATCGCTTAGCGACGACCGTTGCGATCTCCATAAAATAATCATCCCATGATGGTCTCAAATGCTTCACTTCACTTCGTTCTTTCTTAATGGCATCCAATGCTTCTTTCTTTTTGACACGCAAAGAACGGATTCCTTCTGCTGTCAGCCAAGAAAACCTCGCATCGTATGCTCAATATAGTTTGGCTCTGAGATTTTTAACGGCATAGAATCCTTCGATGATTTCCTGATTCCCCTCCGTTTGGATTACAGCCGGACAAAGGCAGTAATCCAAAGCCAGCCACATGGCCAAAGCCTCCGACTGACTGCGCTGGCTCCAGGCTCTGATTTGGCGGAATTCCTGCTCGCGCGCCCAGGATTCTGTCATCGTTACGAAAGAGCGCGCAACTCCCTGCCGCCGATAAGCTGCATCTACTTCGATCACATCAATAAAGGCATCGCCGATTGAGGCCAGCGGAGCGGGAAAGGCCTTGGCACAGGTTGAAATAAAGCCAATCGGCTCTTCCTGGTCAAACGCCGCCAGGGAAAAGGCATTCTCCTGCCGATGAATGCACGCCAGCTGTTCGACCCAAGAGCCAAAGCGACGAATGATTTTCTGATAATCTTCCTGATTGATCTCTTTGTAAATCAGACTCACGCGACTTCGCCTCCCTGAAAAACATTCTGTCTTAGTATAAACGTTTTCCTACCGCAGCACAAGCAAAAAAAAGCGCTTGCCGCTTTTCTTCTATCCTGGTTTCTGCCGCTGCAAAGCACCCGGGATGTTCACAAACGAATCAGACCAAACGCAGGCCGTCAGCCACGCTCTCCACGCTTATTTTACAGCAAAAGCATCCTGTTCCGGATTCTGCTGCCAGATGTATTCAATTCTACAGGCTATGGTTTTGGCTGCCGCTTTGCCATAAAGATCCGCCACAAAACCCAAAGCCATATCCATACCGGCCGAGACGCCGGAAGAAGTATAGAATTTCCCGTCCGTTACCCAGCGAGCGCTGGCTTGCCAGTTGACCGCCGCTCTCTGGGCGGTTGCCCATTGATATGAGCGTTTGTTGGTAGTCGCGCGCCGGCCATCCAGTAAACCGGTTTGAGCGAGCAGGGCGGAACCGGTACAGACCGTCAGACAGTAACGCGATACCTCTGCCGCTTGGCTTAATCTTCTGATAAAATCAAGATCTTCGACCAAAACGCGCGTTCCCATGCCGCCCGGCAAAAATAAGACACAGTCATCATCCGATTCCAGCAAAGGCTGAGTGACAATCGCTGCTTTCTGATGGCTGCGGACGATTCCTCCCGTCAGTGAAACATACTGCAGCTGCAGGTCCTCCAGCTGACCAAAAATCTCGACCGGACCGAATACATCCAAGGTTTCAAAATCGGGAAAGAAAAGCAAATTGAGCTTCATTTGAAAACCCCCTAATCAGAATAGCGTCCATGTTTTTAAAGAGAAGGAGTTTACCATGCTGAACCCAAGACCGCAGGTTCGATTGCACTACAAAATAAAGTTCAGCGCGCCGGGTACTCTGCCATCGCTTATGCTGTCTGCCAGCCTTTTCCCACATCAATCCAGGCTTTTGCCCGCGCGTAGAAAAACAATTCTTCACCGCTCAATTCAATTGCGCTGTTGCTGCTGCCGCAGGCAGGAAAAATCGTTTGGAAGCGGCGGAGAGAAACATCCAGAAAAACAGGGATTGCCGCTGGTAGCGCAAACGGACAAACACCGCCGATGGCGTGACCGGTACAGCGTTCCACCGCTGCCGCCTCCAGCATAGCTGCTTTACAGTGAAAGAAATCTTTGTATTTTTTTTGATCGAGTTTGGCATCCCCCGCCAAGACGATCAGCACACAGGCGTCCGCCTGACGCAAAGCCAGGGTTTTGGCAATTCGTTCCGGTGCCGTTGCCAGAGCCGCTGCCGCCAGTGCGACCGTCGCGCTCGATTGGGCGCACTCTATAATCTGATTTTCCATGCCATACTGTGCGAAATATTGTTTCACTTTTTCAATTGCCATAATGAACCCCTACCTCCTTTTATCGGAGACTGTTCTCTAATCTATCCCTTTGCGAAATACAACGATGCGATTGCTGTTGGTTCCGCCCTGGTTATTGGCAACACCCCAGATATTGGCCGTTTTGGTAAACTGCTGTCGATTGATATAGGTTGCCTGTGGAAGCAAGCCGACTTCCCGAATCATGCTGAAGACCGTTTTATCCAGTTCAATTTTCCCTTTGCGAACTTCGCCGACTTCAAAAGCGCCATATGCCCCAGGCACCATGATGCGTTTGAATTCCAGAAAAACTTCGGTCATACTTTTCGTCCATTGCTCCAAATTATGCAGATTGGTCATACGACCAGCGACTGCCGCCGTATCGATATGATTGAACCAACAGCGCAGCCAATTATCGTTGCGATACTGTACGGTATCGAGAAACGGCGGTGAGGTGACGATCAAGTTCACCGTACTGTCTTCAATCGCGTAGGTATTGGCGGCATCCTGATTGAGAAAGATGCCGCCTTTTCCCGGCCAGGGGTAGGGAATTTCTTTCAGCAGCGTTTTGCTTTTTTCCCGAATGATTGCTTTGACATCGCGGTAAATACTGAAATCGTTCCGGTAGCGCTGGTTGATGATTTGCTGCCGCTCCGGGGTAACCGCCTGGTTGGGCGGCAGGGTGTAAACAGAAAAAAAGCCCTTGGAATGACCCGTTAGACGGTTGGTTGCCACCATGCGGATCCATTCATCCAAGGCATCCTCCAAACCGCTGCGGCGGCGATAATCCAGATAGCGGCGCAATGAACGCAATTCCGCTAACGTAGTCTGATTATAAAAAACGCCTAAATCCGGCTCGTCTACCTCAGCCGATGTCTGCAAGCTCAAATCGATTTCCTGCAGGCGCTGTTCCACCGCCCTTAGTGTGGGTGGCTCCACCCGCGGCCGCGCTAAAATCTTCATCAGCGGATTGATATCATTGGCAATAAAGCGGCGTCCCATCAGCGCAGCTTGCACGGCTGTGGTGCCGCGGCCGGCAAAGGGATCATAAACAACATCCTGCGGCGTTGAAAAGCGCGCAATAAAGTATTCCGGCAACTCCGCTTTAAAACAGGCCCGATAGGATATTTCATGCAGCGAACTCATCTGCCGCTGACGTGCGGTCCACAGTTCACCGTCGATCATTTGATAATCCTCCGGGTAAGAGGGTATGTCTCTCTGCTGCGCTGGCCGTTTGCTTTTTTTCAGGATCTTATGGGCGTCATTTGCCGTATGCTCCTCCATAGCGTCCCTTCCTTTTCATCCTATCCTGGCTTTCTATTTCGCTGGTTCCGGATGCAAACCCTTTTCGCCTTGCATTTAGTTTTTTGCAGCTGCCTTGCTTCGCCCGGCAAGCAGGATTATTTCTGTTGATAAGCGAAATAATGTTTATTCAGCGTGAAAGTGAGGAGTCTTGATGCCCGAAGCCTTTGCCAAAGCCGATCAGATAGCAGGAAAGCCGCACCTTGCTGCGAAACTGCTGCTGTTTACCCTGTTTCTTTTACTGGTCTATTTTGTAAATACCGTTTTTCCGTATTCTTTTCAGGATGAGAGCCTCGAAAATACCTACCTGAGCTGGCAGGAAAATTTGCCGGGGAAACTGACCTTTGCCAATTACCTTGGCGCAGTCCAACAGCAGTCCCCATATCACAACCGGGAACTCTTATATTTCCTCTGGCGGGACAGTGCTGCCTTGCTGACAGATCCGACGCAGCTGACACCGGACAACGAAGACTATCTGGCTTATTGCAAGTGGATCAGCGAACTTGTGACGCAGAGCGGCCGCATCCCCAATCAGCAGCTGCATTATCTGCGCAATCAACTGATCCTGTCTATCGAGAACCTCGCGCAGCTGAAAGAGTATCAAAACACGCATCCGGATGCCTGGATCCTCTATACGGCGGAGAATTCTCTCTTACAGCTGAATGGACCGGATGGCATTTTTAATCTGAAGTTTGCTGCCGCCGATAAAAGTTTTGAACTGGTTTTTTGCAAAGCAGAAGATTTGAACCGGCTCGGTTCAGCTCGGGTTATAAGAGAGGCAGCAGATCCTTTCGATAATTCAGGAACTTATAATTATGCTGCCGGCGATCTATTCCAGCATATCCTCTTTGATGTTGTGCCTTCTTATTTATACGGCAATACGGCGGCAAAAAATGGCGGGTTTTTCGCTAATCTGACGCGGTTTCAAAAAAATTCCAGTGCCAATCAAAAAGCTTATGCGGCAAGTTTGACCGCGCAGGCCTATCGTCAGGCCGTTGCAGAATATCTGGCAAAATAAACGATACGGAGGTTACCATGACCGATCAACAGCTATACCAAATCTCTGTCGCTCAACAGCATTTTGCTTATGCACCCTATTCTCATTTTCGCGTGGGAGCGGCGCTGCTATGTAAAAGCGGCACCATCTATGGCGGCTGCAATATTGAGAGTGCCGCTTACAGCGCGACGCTATGCGCCGAGCGAACCGCATTAGCCAAAGCCGTATCAGCAGGAGAGCAGGATTTCACCGCAATCGCCATCAGCGCTTCTTCGGGTGAATTTACCTTTCCCTGCGGCGTCTGCCGTCAGTTGCTGGCCGAATTCAATCCGGATTTACAGGTGATTGTGGGCAACGAGCGGGGTGAATTCAAACGATATTCTTTGCGGGAATTGCTGCCGGAAGCATTCACCGGTAAAAATCTCTAAGCAATATCCGGGAACAGATTAAAAATCCCGCTGCGGTTACCGCGACGGGATTTTTCGTAGGCTTCATCGATTTTTCCGGCAGTTGCCTGCTTAATAACTGATCGCCTTTTGGGGACATTTGTCGACACAGAGACCGCAGGCGATGCATTTATCCGGATCAATCCGGTATTTTTGTTTCAATTCTCCCGTTATAGCCCCCACCGGACAAATGCGGGCGCAGAGAGAACAACCGTTACAGGCTTCGCCAATAATCGGCTTATCGTGTTTTTTATATTCTTCGATCACAAGCGCGTGGGTGGGGCATTTACTGACACACAAACCGCAGCTGCGGCATTTACTGTAATCGATCACGGCGATATTGCGCAATTTGCGAGGATTGGCTTTCTGCCATGTTTCGTCATTGACATCTTTGATTACCTTGATGGCGCCAAAAGGGCAGGTCTTTTCACAAATACCGCAGCCGATACAGCCGGTATTACAGTTTGTTTTGCGTACCGCTACGCCGGTATCCATCGAAGAACAATTGACATGAACAGCGGCAGTTTTCGGCACCGTCATGATCAATTGTTTGGGACATTCTTTGATGCATAAACCACAATTTTGGCATTTCTCTTCATCAATGAAGGGAACACCGTCACTGCTCATCTGAATCGCATCAAAAGGACAAACCCGCACACAATCGCCATACCGCAGGCAGCCGTAGGCGCAGGATTCCACACCACCGCCGACCAGATTGGCTGCCCGACAGGAAGGAATACCCTGATAATCCGCTCTTTGAGTGCAGCCGCCGCTGCACATGACGCAAGCGACCTTCACTTCGCTGCTGGGCGTGACACTCGTCCCCATCAGCTCGCTGATTTTAGCGGCCACGGCCGTGCCGCCCACGGGACAGGCATTGACCGGCGCCTCTCCTTTGGCGATGGCGGCCGCCAATGCGGCACAACCGGGCCAGCCGCAGGCGCCACAATTGGCACCCGGCAACACACCTTGAATGGCTTCTACCTTGGGATCTACTTCCACTGCAAATTGAGTGCTGGCATAGGCGAGCAGACAGCCAAAGGCTGCGCCCAAAGCACCGAGAGATAGAATACTGGACAGCATGGAACAACCCCCTCTACAATGTTAATAGATCCTGGAATAAGCCCTGGAAGCCATAAAACGAGATGGCCATCAGACCTGTTATGATAAGAGAAATGGGAAATCCCTGCAGTGATTCCGGGATGCTGGAAAAAATCAATTTTTCCCGCACCCCAGCCATCAGAGTAATCGCCAGGAAATACCCCAGAGCATAGGCAAATCCGCTGACCATGGCGTAGAAGAAATTATAATCCTGCTGAACATTCAAAACGGCGCAGCCCAATACAGCGCAATTGGTGGTGATCAAAGGCAGGTAAACACCCAAAGCCCGATACAGCGTGGGACTGACTTTTTTGATGACCATTTCCACGAATTGCACCAGAGCGGCAATTACCAGGATAAAGGTAACCGTCTGCATATAACCGATATTGAACACGTTGAGAATATAATGCTGCACCAGCCAGGTCACGGCGCTGGCTGCCGTCATGACAAAGGTAACCGCGATGCCCATGCCCACTGCGGTGTCTACCTGATCCGAGCAGCCAAGGAAGGAACAAATGCCCAAGAATTTGACAAAAATGTAATTATTGATCAAAATACCGGATATCAGTAATGAAACAATCCCCATTTGATTCCCCTCCTCTACGCCGCTTTTCTGCGATTGGTAATTAATTTAATGATGCCAAGGATCATACCCAAAGTTAAAAATGCGCCGGGGGCCTGCACCATCACCTTGGCGGCCGGGAAATTCGCGCCCAAAAGATCGACGCCAAAGAAAGAACCGTTGCCCAGCAACTCACGAACAGCCGCAACGATGATCAGGGCCAGCATATAACCTAGGCCCATACCGAAACCATCACAGGCAGAAACGAGGACGCCATTCTTATAGGCAAAACTCTCCGCTCTGGCTAAAATGATACAGTTAACCACGATCAAAGGGATAAAGATACCGAGCGTGGCATGCATGGCAGGCATATAGGCTTTCATGAAAAGATCTACCACAGTCACCAATGTAGCGATAATGATAACAAAACTGGGAATGCGGATTTTATCCGGAATCACTTTGCGCATCATGGATATAACGATGTTGGAAAAAGTCAGGACGAAGATGACCATCAATCCCATCCAGACAGCGTTATCCACCGCTGTCGTTACAGCCAACGCAGGGCAGGTGCCCAAAACCATACGGAATAATGGATTCTCACCGAAAATACCATTGTTGATTGCGTTCCAATACTTATTTTTCATTTCTTCTTTGCCACCTCCCCAAACTTCTTTGGCGTTGTGAATTTCTCAATCAAAGGAGCAGCAATATTCATCAATAAAATGGAGAAGGAGGCGCCTTCGGGATAAGACCCCCAAAGACGGATCAGCATAGTGATCAGACCGCAGCCGAAGCCGTAAATCCAGCGTCCGCGCACCGTAGCGGGAGAAGATACATAATCTGTCGCCATAAAGATCGAACCCAACATCACACCGCCTGCCAGTAGATAAAATAAACCGGAATCAAAGCCATTCTCCCCAAAAATACTGCCGAAAAGAAAGACGGTTGCCAGATAGGCCAAGGGAATTCGGTAATCAATGACTTCTTTATAAATCAGAAAAATGCCGCCTAAAAGCAAGGCCAAAGCCGAGGTTTCACCAATACAGCCGCCGATATTGCCGATAAACATATTCCAATAAGTCGGCAGCGCTGCCGTAGCGGAAAGACCTGATTTCATGATGGCCAGCGGCGTTGCCGTGGCGAGACCGTCAAAAGGGGTCGTCCAGCTTGTCATGCTCGCCGGCCAGGCCGACAGCATCATGGCGCGTGCCGCCAGAGCGGGATTCATAAAATTATGTCCCAAACCGCCAAACGCCTGTTTGACGACCGCAATGGCAAAAGCGGCGCCAACCGGTCCGATCCAAAGAGGAGCCGCCACCGGGAGATTCATGCCCAGCAGCAAACCGGTGAGAATCGCAGAACCGTCGCGGATGGTGATTGGCTTATGCACCAATTTCTCTACCAGTGCTTCCGTCAGCATAGCAAAGAGGATGCTGAGCAGCAGATGCACGAGAGCACGAAGACCAAAGAAAAAGACACCTGCTGCCGCAGCCGGAACCAAAGCGAAAATCACGTAATACATGATTTTCTGCGTGTTCAAGGGCGAACGAATATGAGGTGCAGACTGTATGACTAATTTTGTTTGTTCCATTTCTATTTCGCTCCTTCCGCCCTATTTTTTATCCGCAGCGCGTTTGGCTGTCACATAACCCTTGCCGACCCGCATATAATGCAATAAAGGCAATTTAGCAGGGCAAACATAGGCACAGGCACCGCATTCACGGCAATCTAAAATGTTGTACTTTTCAAGCCCGGTCGTATTGCCGGCCGCGGCGTATTTTGCCAGATAAAGCGGCATCAGGCGATAGGCGCAAGCCCCGATACAGCTGCCGCAGTGGATGCAGTCTGTCATCGGAGCGGGTTGGACTTCCTTTTTGCTCAGTACCAGAATGCCGGTGTTCTGCTTCGTGAAGGGAATTTCCGTGCTGAATTGCGGCAGTCCGGTCAGCGGCCCACCCATGATTACGCTGCCCGGCTCTTCCGCATAACCGCCGGCCGCTTCAATTAAGTCGCTGACCATACAGCCGACACGCGCCATGAAATTACCCGGTTTTTTGACGGCTCCGGTAACGGTAACCGAACGTTCAATCAACGGCATGCCCGTTTCCATTAAGCGTCCGACCGCCCAGGCGGTACCGATATTGCAGACCACAATGCCAACATCCAGAGGCAGACCGCCCGAGGGGACCTCGCGGCCGGTAATCGCATAGATCAGCTGCCGTTCTTCCCCTTGAGGATATTTGGAAACCAGCGGTACCACATCGATCCCTTTCTCCATCAAGACGGCTTTATGCAGTTCTTCGATAGCGCCTTCCATGGTGATTTTGACACCGATATAGGCATGGCCGGCGCCGGTAGCCTTCAGCAGGGCTTTGATTCCGTCCAGAATCACCGCTGACTGTTCCAGGATGATACGATGATCACAGGTTAGATAAGGTTCACATTCGACCCCGTTGATGACCAACATCTCGATCTTTTTTCCCGCCGGTGCGGTCAACTTGGCAGCGGTGGGGAATCCGGCGCCGCCCATGCCGACAATACCGGCTTCGCGTATCAGACTGCGGATCTCCAGATCGGTCAGCTCTGCCAGGGCTTTGCCCGAACCGATCGGTTCTGCTTTATTGTCCAGACCATCATTGGCAATGGTAATTGCATTGACAGTTTTCCCATTGGAAAAATTGACCGGACCGATCGCAACCACTTTGCCGGAAACACTGGAATGAACCGGCGCGCTGATGGCAGCCGGGTGATCCCCGATTTTTTGCCCCATCAGCACCGCATCCCCCACTTTCACCAAAGGTTGACAGGGTGCGCCGATGTGCTGCTGCAGCGCAATCACAACCTGTTTGGGAGCAGGCAGCGTGAACAAAGGCATCTGGGATGTCAGTTTGTTTGCCGGAGGATGAATACCGCCTTTAAATGTCTTTAAGCGCATAAAAGTCACCTCTTACCAAATAATTATGATAAAATCCTAAAAATTTTCATACTTTTACATTATAGCATAGCACTCGTCTTATTGGAATATTATTTTCTCCACAAAATGAGCAGGAATCTGTCTCTTTCGTAAATGCTGATTGCAGATCAGCGCAAGCTCCCCGCGATTTTTGACCCGATAAACGATGGTCGGCCAGGGAGGTGTGTGCAGCTGCAGAAAATAAAAAGGCTCGCCGGTCAGCAGATAATCCAGTTCCGGCTCAGGCAAGCAAATCTGTTTTTCCTTCGACCATTTCAGCATACTTTGCCAAAGCAAAGAAAATTCCTGCGCTTGAGCAAGAGGTATAGAAAAACGGATTTTCTCGACTGTCATTGCTTTTGCAAGCAAACGTTCTCACCTCAACTTATGACGTGCACCAACTGCGCAGTGTCAGGACCGCTTCGATCAACTGCAGCCGCTGATTGGATTGATTGGTTCCGTTGTCTTGCAGATAAGTCAGCAAGACTTGCAGAGATTGCTGCCAGAACGTCTGTTGTTCCGGACGGCTGAATTGGACCGGCATAGTTTGCAGTGCTTCTGCTCTCTGCCGGATCACTTCCGGCTGGGCAGCCGGTTCGGCCGACAGACCTGCAGCTAAAATCGCATCAAACTCCTGCACAGCATTGCCGATGGCATCTTGTTTCTGTTCCGCAAAATTCCGTTTGACGCCAACAGATTTGATCTGCCAGGGCGTGAGATAAGCATCGTTATAACCCTCTGCTTTTAATTGCAGCAAATACGGTTCCGCTTCCGCCTCACTCAAAAATGCGCCGACCTGCACCGCCACATATTCACCGCTCGCAACTATTCCGGCGGAGAATCCTTTCTCAGCCAGCGCCGCCCGCTCGGCTTTGGCCCTCTCCTCTGAGGCAATGGTGGCGACCCGAATCGATTGAACCTCATAGGCAGCAAACTGCAGCAGATAAGAGGCGGCCGGGTTCTGCACGCCCGGCTGCTGCTGTTCCGGTTTGGCCGCCTGGCTCTCTGTTTTTGCTGCCGGGTTGGCTTGGTTGGCTGGTTTCTGCTCCGTTTGCCGGTGATCGCTGGATTTTGCGCTGGCGAATTCGGTTAGAAAGGAGAAATATCGCTGAAAATAATTCTTTGCCGTTTGCAGCGTCTGACTGACATCGCTCAGGACAGGGCTCGAAAAATCCTTGTCAATCCACCTGATCACCAGTGGGCTGAGAAAAAAACCCAGGATTAAGGCTGCCGTCATGCTGATCAGCAAAAGAGAGAAACCGCGAAAGCCTTTTTTCGCAGGTTTTTTGTGGTGCCTTCCGCGCGGCATGCAGTACCCCTCCTTTTTGACAGGACTTCAAATAGAGAGGCCATCTCAAGCATGGAGACGGCCCAGACATCAATCCATCAAAACAACCTGTTTATTTCCATTCTGTTAAAATTCGTGCCAGAATCTGAATCCCCCGGATGATCTGTTCATCGGTTGGAGTGGAATAATTCAGACGTAAAGCCTGGGTGGGTTGGCTGGGGTCGGTCAGAAAATTACGGCCCGGTACTACAGCCACCTGATTGCGCAGAGCTTCTTTGGTAAAGTCAGCCACATCAACGCCTGCCGGAAGCTCACACCAAACAAACAGGCCTCCCTGTGGCACGGTATGAGCCATACTTGGCATCCATTGATCCAATTGCGCCAACATCAAATCCGCTTTACGGCGATAGATGGTGCGCAGCTTCTCCAGATGAGCCGGAAAATCATACCGGGTTAACATGCGGTCACAAACCATCTGCGCTAAGATATTGGTATGGACATCGCTGGCTTGTTTCGCAATGGTCATCTTGGCTGTAATCGGCGCCGGAGCGCAAACATAACCAACCCGGATCCCGGGTGCAATCACTTTGGAAAAAGTTCCGGCATAAATGACAACACCCTCTTCATCGAACGATTTGATGGCAGCCACCGATTCGCCGGAAAAACGCAATTCACCATACGGATTGTCTTCTAAGATCATTACATTGTATTTTACTGCCAGCGCATAGACGGCTTTGCGTTTGGCAAGACTCATGGTCCGTCCGGTTGGGTTCTGGAAATTGGGAATTAAATAAATCAGTTTGGTTCTGGGATTACTGATCAAAGCCGCTTCCAGCTCCTCCGGGCGGATACCATCCTCTTCCATGGGTAAACCCACCAGATTCAGATCATAGGAGCGAAAGGTATTCAAACTGCCGATAAAACTGGGATCTTCACAAATGACGGTATCGCCTTCATTGCAGAGGACTTTGGCAGCAAAATCCATCACTTGCTGCGCCCCGGAAACAATGTTGATGGCATCAAAATCGCGTCCGATCTGATAGGTCTGCCTGAGATAGTGCGTCAGGGTTTGCCGCAGAGCAGGATACCCTTCCGATACCGAATACTGCAGTGCAGCGATCGGATTTTCCGCATAAATTTCTTCGGTAAAGCGCACAATCGCTTGCACAGGGAATGCTTCCGGCGCCGGGTTGCCTGCGGCAAAGGGGATGATTTTTGGATCTGCTGTTGCTTTTAAGATTTCCCGGATCGCTGAAGGCTGCAGCGATGAGATTCGCTTTGAAAATACATACTCCATATCAAATCCACTCCTACTCTGTTTAGATTCCAATGCTACCATGATTCGTCTTTGCTTTGATTCTTTCCTTCCTTCGGCCAGAAAATAAGCCGCCCGAATCAACCAAACGCTGAACAATAAAGCAAGGCTCCCCTGCGGTCTTGGCAGATGCCGATTGCTGCCATAACCGGCTGGGGAGCCTTGCTTTTGATAGATTGACCTAAATCAGATTGCTTTCCTGCAGCAATTTCTCAATAATCACCGCAACTTCCGCGCGCGTGATGTTGGCTTTCGGAGCAAGAACGGCTGCGCTGCGGCCGGCCACCAGACCATTTTTAACACAGGCAGCGATTCCGGCTTTGGCGTAGTCAAACGTCTCGCCTGCATCGCTAAAGCCAGCCAAAACGGCAGCGATTTCTTCCGTTGAGAAATCTGCTTTTAGTTGGGTCAACTTCATTGCTCTGGCAATCATCGTCATCGCCTGTTCGCGGGTGATATTATCGAACGGGCCGAATCTGCCGTCGTCATAACCGGCAACCAGACCATATTGCACGGCAGTCTGCACCGAACCGGCAAACCAGGCTGTATTCGCCACATCCGGGAAATTGGTCACACCGGCAGCTCTTTGCAATCCCAGGGCTCTGACGAGAATGGCGACAAATTCCGCTCTGGTAATCGCTCTGCCCGGTTCGTAGTTGCCATCGCCTGTGCCGCATACGATCAAACGGGAACCCATGTTCTGGATCGCATCGACCGCCCAATGACCGGCGGTATCAGCAAAGCTGACCGGACTGTAGATGACTGCGTAGGTAGAATTGGTCAGGGAGTTGATCCTGGCATAATATTTCCCATCGATAAGGACGATGGAAGTAGGAACGTGGCTGAAGGTTCCGTCGCTGTTCAGTACAACCCCTGTTGTGATTTTAGCTGGATCAATCCCGTCCGGAATTGCAATCATTCTTTCCACATAGGCATTGAAATGGGAAACATCAACGGTGGTAGTACCGCTTGTGCAGGTAATTTCAAAATCGACCGGCTGCACAATCACACTATAATGGTTTCTGTTGGCCGTATCCTCCACAATTCTGGTGGTTTCGGCTGACGGTTCTGCGATGCTGATGGATACCTGAATGTCCTTCAGATCCACCTGCTGACCGAGTTGCTCCGAGATACGATCAATATTGATTTCGGATGCCGGTAACGTGTAAGTCACAGTCTCCGTTCTGATTTCCAGGACCGCTTCTCTTTGTTCCATGTTGCTGACTGTTTGTCCATTCAAGGTACTGATGTAAGCGTTGGCTGGTTCCGTGAAGGGCAGCGTGATGGTTGCACCATTGGCAGTATCCGTCAGGACGGTATTCATTTGGGTATCATTGATCGTGATGGTTTGCTCAGTGCCGCCTGCGGGTGTTGCCTCCGTGGTCAGCGCCCCAACCGGTCTGTCCTGGCCATTGACGACAACAACAATCGGGTTTTCTACGGGAGGCGTGACGGGTGGTTTCACCGGCGGGACAATGATCTCTTCTTCCGGCGCGACAGGAGTCGTGGTTGCTGTGGCTGTGGCACCGGCGCCTAAGGCATTGATGGCAAATACTTTAAAGGTATACGCAGAGCCATTGGTCAGCCCATTAAAGGTGTAACTGCGCTGTGCAGCGGGTATCATGATCACGGATTCTGCATTTTTCTGAATGACATAACTCACAATCGGATAACCGCCATTGGCTGGTTCCGACCAGGAAATTGTTGCGGTAGCATCACTCGGATAAACTGAAACACTCGGAGCAAAGGGGACTACCGCGGGAACTAAGGTAGCGGCAGAAACAATTTCGCCTGCATAAGTTCCACTGCCGATCAGCTTGACACTGATATTTTTACCGGGATCCGCGGTGGTTATTGTGTATGTGTTACCGACTGCGTTTGCAATTGCTGCACCATCGCGTAACCACTGAATACCGTAGTCTGTATTCAGAGTGGCGGTTGTGGCAACTGTCATTGTAAGCAGATTACCCACAACCAATTGGTTGATATCGGCACCACTGTTTGCCGTAAAAGCAACCGTTCCATCCAGCAGGATTTTGCCGACTTCCAGGGTATTGCTGGTAAAGACACCTTGGTAATTCCCAGTTACCGTGACTTCAACAGCAAGCAGACCCGTTGCATCTGCAGTTGCAATCGTATAGGCAGCATTATTTGCTCCGCTGATTGCTGCGCCGTTCTTCTTCCATTGGTAGGTAAATTGAGTCGCTTCTGCCGGGACTAGATTAGAAATCACAGCATTCAGCGTGTCCCCGACTTCGATTGACCCTGGCGTTCCACCGGATTTGTTGGTTTCAGTTAAGATCACCGTTCCGGCAGCAGTCATCTTGTCAATCTGTTTTGCGGCACTCCTACCACTCGTACCGCTGTAGTTAAGTTCTACCGCAACCGCTTTTACCGTGATCGCTTGATTGGAATCGGCTGCGACCAGCGTATACGTTTTGCCGGTTGCACCACTGATCACATTCTCAGCACGATACCATTGCCAGGTTAATTCGTTGTCTGCTACGCCGGTTAAGGCTGCAGTCAACACATAATTGACCGCGGCAGTCCCATTTACAACAGGAGTCAGTGTTGTAATAGAAGCTTTGGTGATGGTAAGAATACCTGTTGTTCCAGCGGTTTTACCTTGGAATGTGACAGCATAATTCGCGTTATTCCAGGTGCCTGTAATAGGAACCGGTATTCCGGCGGGAGAAGTTGTGTTGGCAGAACAAGTCATTACAATTTGTAATACAGTATTCATTTCGTTGAAAGCCAATGGAGTAGATGGATCAATACTCCATGTCAGACTGGGATTCACTTGTTTATACTCTTTCGTTTGATCATCAATGATTACTCTAATTGGTTTGGCATTGATCGTCAGGCTGACTTGCTTGCTGCCTTTGTGCGTGGCGTTCTCATAAGTGGCCGTCACATAATAACTGCCGGCATTGCTTGGCTGCGCTGTGAGCGCTGTGCCGCTGGCATTTTGGTAACTGTAAGTGACTGCCGGTGTCGTATCGCCATAACTTCCGGTTAAACTTGCAGCAGGCGTATAATTATCGCCATAGGTGATCTCCGCAGGAGTTAAGCTGATGCTCGCTTCCGGGATGACCAGTTTTGCCGTTACTTTTACTGTAATTGCCACCGGAGAAGTTAAGGTAATCCAGGTTGGGACATTACCGGTTCCATTTCCTTGAACCATTGTGATTACTGTTTGACTTTCTACAGGGATTGCTTTCAACGTGGACACTGTTTTATCCCAAAGCAAATCCGTGTAGGTTGCCGCAGTTACGCTCTGATCGAAGCTGAAGCTCAGCGACGTCGGCAAGCCAAAATCATCATAGGCATCGGCCGCGTTCGCGGTGGCCTGCGCTACCGTGACGGAAAGAGGCAGGACGGTCGTCAGGGTGCCACGCACCGGTGTCACCGTGATACTGGCGGTATAGGGACTGGTATACGCATTGAAGTTGGTTCCCGGAGTGACGGTACCATTCAGCGTGTAAACTGTACCTTTCACATTGAAGACCGTATTCGCGGGATAAGCCCAAGTGATCGGTAAGGTCGCTGTGTTGTCAGTGCCGAAGACAATATCCACATTGGCAGGCAGTAAACTCTTTAAAGCATCCAGTGTAGTATTACTGGCGTGATTCGCCAGAATGCCGAGCGCAGGGTTCGCGGTGATGATGCTGCTGATGTCCGCCTTATGGATGGTCAGGCTGCCCGAAGTGACTGTAATCGCGTAATTATCGCTGCTGTTACTGTCCTGGCCGTTAATTGCCACAACAGCACCGGCGGAATAATCTGCGCTTGGCACATAGGATAATGACAAACCAGCTGCAAGGGTATCTTTCGTATCATCATCGACTAAATCTGCATCATTAACAGTAAATGTCAAGTTTGGGTTTAATTGACCGTATACTTTAGTTTTATTTTCCGCAATTACAGTAATCGGTTTTGGGTTGATCACAACATTACACACATGCTCGATTTTTATGCTTGGATTTTCCGTTGCCGTGAAGACAACCGTGATTATTCTGTCACCGGCAGCTTGCTTTATTAAAGGCTCCTTATAGGAAAAACCACCCGGTATGTTATTTGAGCCAGCAGTGGCACTTCCCGAAGTCGGTAAAGTTACTTTACCATTTGTGTCACCGTATGTATAAATGGTTTCCTTATTTATTCTGCTATCGATTTCGTTCCAGTCTACTACAACATCTGTAACAGATATTACCACACTAATATTTATTGGATCGACAGTAGCAGTCAGAGTGAAATTACCGGTACTGGAATTGGACTTTAAAGTAACATCCGAATTATTGACTAGAACTTCAGTTGGTTGAGCAGTGTTGGTCCAAGTAATTATAGGATTAGAAATCATATCTCCATATTGATCATAGACCAATGCAGAATATTGATAGAGTATATCAGCTGCCCCGCTGACCGGAATCACAATCAAATCTTTATTTTCAGAACCACCGGTATAGGCTACTTCGATATCGCCTCGCTTGATTTTAATAATTGCTGCAGTAGAATTCGATCGTTCTATATTAAAATCAAGTGCCTTTGTTACACTGGGAACCGAGACACTTATCACTTTGACTGTAAGAGTGCCTTCTGCAGAAGCTGGCTGAACTTTGATTTTTCCAGTTCCGTTCAAGGTTACTCCTGTTACTGATGTTAAGTTTGTCCAAGTGACCTGAGAAACATCACTTGATATTAAACCGCCATATTGATCATAAATAGCAACTGAAATATTCTTTTCAATAGCTACCTCAAGAAGAGTTGGAACAATTATGGTCTGATTATCTGCAGCTAGTGAAATATAGGTAACCACCGATGCGGCTCTGTTCACCGCGATAACTTTTTCGGAATACTGCGTTGTGTCAGCATTTAAGGTTAATCTTACTTTTGCCCAGACAGGTGTCGCAGTCTGGTCTACCGTGAATGCTCCAGTTTCTGTATCGAAGCCAACTCCAGTCGCTGTCAGAGCCTCCCCTTCAGTGCAGGCAGCATTACTGTAATATTTAACCGTCCAGGCTGTATCATAGTCGACTATACTGCTTGGAACAATCCCTCTGGTTAGTTGGAGTGTGTTTCCTCCCGTGACACTTGCACCTGTTCCATCTTTTGAAGCAGGTATAATGACCGAGCTGTCTCCTGTGATATTGATACCGGTTACCCCTGTGCCTACTGTAACCTGAATAGTATCGATTAGTGACCCCGATGTCGCTGTCAGAGTATATGCACCAACTTCGGCATTTGGCGTCACAATGACAGTCCCTGCAGCAACGCTTACTCCTTTGTCGGCCGGGCTGACTGACCAAGTATCAACATTTCCTTGTGTGACCCCGTATTGATCATATGTTTTTGCGGTAAATGCCTTTTCGGTGGCTGCTCCACCTGATGTTAGCGGTTTGTTCATTGTGACATCAGCAGCAATTGCAGCTCCATCTAAAATATTAACATGGGTCGGTATCGAGGCCGACTTTTGAATCGTAATCGTCTTGCTTGCTTCCACACTGCCGGACGCAAATTTCACGGTCGCGGTTCCAGTTGAAGTGCCAGCTGGAACAGAGAGCACCGCCTTTGATCCATCCAATGTATCTGGCGTCAGAGTTACTCCTGAAGGATAATCTCCAACCAGTGACCAAGTCCCACTAACTAGTGTATAGAGATCACCTTCCGTATCAAGCGCTGTCGCTGAAAGGGTTAATGTGTTGGGTGTATTTACTGTATTCCCCGGAATATTTACGGCTGTAACGTTTAGCAGTGTAGACAGAGTAATACTGCCTAAAGCAGCCACTGTGCAGTTGGGATAGGTGAAGGAATCCAACGTTACGACACCTTTTCCACTTGTTTCGGGATAAAAGTACTCTGTTCCAGTAGATTCTATTAAATATATCGCATTTCTCTCTCGAACATCGGCATAAATAGAAGACAGAATTGAACCTTCCGATTTATCGATCTCGATTTTGATTGAACCTTTTGCCAAATCATCGGCGTTCTTTCCATTTGCTAATCTGAAATAGAAAGCAAACATGTCTTGCTCGCCTGCTTTAGTAAAGCTAGATGTTTGTGTTGTAGAAACAACTTGGGCAAAAGCAGTTTTATTTCTAGCAGAATCTACATACCATTCCACAGCTTGTGTTTGAAATAATGCACCTGTTCTATATTGAGCTAAAATTTCGAAGGGGTCAACAGAATCACTACCAGTTGTAATAGATACATCCATAGAAGTATCATAATTTGCTACGGGTATGATTAATGTGTTATCATATGAAATGACGACATTAATGAACTTTACTTTGTTTTCTATAACAGATGGTGCTGCATGAATAATCATCTTATAGGTATTCGTTTCAGCAGCAACTACCTCAGTCCTAATACTGACCGAGGGGCTAGTTACAGCCATAACATTCAGGTTAAACATAGAAATCACTAATAAACTAATTGCCAGCAAGAAGATAGTTCCTTTTTTAGAATTACCCAACTATATACCCTCCTTTTTTATTCTATTATGTTTGATTTACCATAGTTTGCCAATAAAATGCTCAAGTCATACACATTAATATCTCCATTTTCATTGATATCAGTTAAGGTATTAGTGGATGAAGCAGTCGGCTTACCGAATTCACCTAATAGAGCGCTTAAATCGTAGACATTAATTGCACCTTTTCCGGTCAGCGCAACATCACCACCATATAAAACTATGTTACTAAGGTTAACTCCAAATTCATTAACAGTAATATTCTGTTTTGTATAGCTGGTATGTCCCGCTTTATATACATAAAGTGTATAACTACCCACTGGAACTAACAGTACACTAAACGAAACGATTTGAGAATCTGTAGGCGTTATTGATTCTCCGGAGTATTCTACTTGATTTGTATCTATCAATTTCACAAACGCCTTCGTTTTACCTGAAATTGTAACATTCCCTGTCACAGTAACTTTCGCTGCTTCGATATATCCGATTATTTTTGGTCCATCTGTGAAACCTCCAAGAAGAATTGTGCAATTCGGCACGGAGCTGGGGATGAAATTACTAAATGATACCTGAGTGTCAGTTGCTGCTGCCTGATCGATATATCGAATATTCTCAGCAGAAATCGCTAACCTTTCGATTTCTGATGCTACCCCTCTAACAACGAGAAGCACCAACTGTTGTCCGGAAGTCAGTTCCGTATCAATGAGTTCTGTATAAGTAATGGAATATTTCCCGTCAAGCTGCTGGGAAATAATTTTGCTTCCATCAATTATCACGCCACCCAAACTGACATCCTCAGCTAAGACGCTACATGTGAATAAAATCAATAAGCAACCGATGATACAAATTAACCTTACAACTCTTTTCATGCTTACACTCCTCCTTATACAAAATCTCGCAATAAGGGTGACAGTATCAAAGAAACATCAGATGTTGCCTGTTTTTCAACTTCATTGGAAAAATCCCATGGAAGTTCATTACGGGTTATATAAATCATTTGGCTCTCCGGATTCCATTCAACAGCGTGACCAAGCGCTTGTGCTACAAATCGAATCGGCACCATGGTTCGATCCATGGTAATCTCAGCAACAGTATCCATTGAATAAGCAACGTTGTCAATCGTAAATTCCAGTGCACCGATTGTCATGCACAATACTTTTCCGTCTTTATAGAAACTTACTGTTCTGTAATTTGCATTCCACTCTACCGTCATCCCCAATTTCTCTGCAACGAATCGGATTGGTATAAATGTTCTGCTATCTTTTATATAGGGAGTTACCGCCTTTTCTCCAGGATAAATATGACATAACACTCCATTTGAAGCTGCGGCATAATTACCAATTTGTAAAATTAGTGTATCTTTCAGCCGCTCGGCTACCGTTGCAGGTCTAATTTCTCCTGTGTTTTGAGCACTGCCTGCGTCTGGATTCGGGTTTTGGTTCTCGTTAACATTTGCAACTTCTTCAACTGGAAAATCCGAAGTATCTATGGTGGTACTTTGCCCTAAACTAGGCGGCAGGGTGATGGAAATGGCCGCTGCCAACGAAGTACCCCCATATACTAATGCACTGCCTTCAGGAAAATTCATCCTGCTTGCTTTATTCGTTTCCGCTTTCGCTATTTCAATCATGACCGGTTCTGCATTGATACGCTGAAAATGAAATTCAAATAAAATCAATCCCGCAGCACCAATATTCGCTGCATTATCTATTTTCGCTGCATCAACGGCTACATAATTTCCTGGCGATACATAACCGGTAAAATCGATCAGTCCTAAGCTAGGATCAATCTCTGTACCGATAGTAGACATCCAATCATTACTTTCAGGGATCTCCGCGAAGCGAAAAAATGAATCCGTTGCTTGAAGCGTGCTTTGATCGATTGGTTGAAGCGAATTTTTATTATACCGTAAAACAAATTGAAATGCGTTAAACTTTGCATTCGCAACCGACATGGTGAGTGTAAAATAACCATTGGCATCGGGTTCACTTGCGACGAATTCAACTCTTGCCTTGGTATCTTCAGCCAAGATTATGGGAAGACTTGAAGTAAACAGAATGATCATGGTGCATATAAGAATGATGATTCTTTTGATTTTCATATCTTTTCCCCTTCCATATTCATGTCATTTGAGTTCTCTCAAATTTTCTCCCTCAATGTAAGTAAAATATCAGACCTGTGAAAAATGAATTAACATAGTGCTAGACTACTCTTCCAGCAATAGCGAAGACTACCCGGCTCAAAAGATATTCACTCTGGCTTTTGACACGTTTCTTGACAGCACAAATAATCTATCCTAAATCATTTCTTTGTTTTCGCTCCTTATGGCTCACCTATTTATGTTTGATTCGACTCATAGAAAGATAATTCCTGCTCATCTGTATCAATTTTCGAAATAATGCAATGAATTTTTCTTTTGAAACAGACAATTGTAGCACTAACTTTTTTTCCCCATTTAATCTTATGGAAGCAGAGATTTTATTATTATTCCCTGACTGTTGATATCACGATTTTTGATATTCTCTGTTTGTTCCAATGCGTACAACACAAAAGAAAGCACCCATACCTGTCGCTCAGAACACCGGCGGTGTCCTGCAGGCGGCATTTAGCGCCAGCTAGCCGCCATAAGGATGCCGCCGGTGTTCGTATTATGAAGTAATCCTCGCTCCCCGTTCCCCCTCGCGTACATGCAAAAAGAAAGCACCCATGCTTAGACATGAGCGCTTTCTTTCGTTTGTTTTGCCCGGCAGTTACCTACTCTCCCGGAAGGTTGCCCTTCGAGTACCATCGGCGTGGGAAGGCTTAACGGCCGTGTTCGG